>CALZFY010000056.1:0-15031 GCA_945786935.1 uncultured Lachnoclostridium sp. | reverse complement strand
TGACCAAAGGAAAATGAATGTATTCAGCGAAACCTTACAGAAGATTCCCACACCCCAGTACATTGTATTTTACAACGGTTTGAAAGAGGAACCTGACCGCCAGGTACTGCGTCTTTCCGATGCCTTTCTCACAGATGGCGGCTGTCTGGAATGCAAAGCAGTGATGCTGAACATCAATTATGGGCACAACCGGGAGCTTATGGAAAAATGCCGTCCGCTTGCGGAATATACAGAATTCATCGATACCGTAAGACGTTATGCTAAAGATCCGGAACTGAGTCTTAGTGATGCCATTGACCTTGCAATCAACGAATGTATAGAAAAAGGAATCCTCAAGGATATTTTGACCAAACAGCGTGGGGAGGTTCACATGAGTATATTAGAAACATTTGATCAGGAACTTTATGAACGGGATTTAAAAGAACAGGCGACTTCCAAAGGACGGCAGGAAGGTTTAAAAGAAGGGTTGCAACAAGGATTACAGCAGGGATTACAACAAGGATTAGAAAAGGCACATATGGAGATTATCCAGAAAAAACTTGCCAAGGGTAAATCAATTGAGGAAATTGCTGATGCATTGGAGATATCTGTAAAAGAGGTACAGAAATTAATGGAACAAATGAAATAATTTAATTTGTCACCAAGGTGTAAGGTCTCATGAAGCAGTCAAGACCTTACACCTTTTAAAATATTACAGCTCAAACTCCTCTAATCCGCAATTAGGGAAGGCATGCCGGACAAATTCTTCATTTTCCATATCCCGAAAGTAGTTACAAATGATCCGGCACACACCGCCATGTGATACCACCAGTACCTTCTTGTCAGCATACTCTCTTTTCAGCATGAATAAAAAATCATAAATTCTGTATGCCATATCAAAATAGGATTCGCCATTGGGATATCGTTTGAAATGTTCCCTCTTCGCAGCCTGATATTCTTCACAATATCTCGGAGCACCTTCAAAAGCTCCAAAATCTGTTTCGATGAGCCTGTCATCTACGATCACTGTCATCCCTTTGCTATCTGCTACCATCTGGGCCGTTTCTTTTGCTCTGCATAATGGGGATGAGAAGATTATATCCACCTCAATGTCTCGCATTTTTTCAGCCAACTCTTTTGCCTGTGCTCTTCCTTTTTCGCTGAGGGGATCATCGGTCCTTCCAAGTACCCTCTGCTCTGCATTTCTTAAAGTTTCCCCATGACGTGTAATATATAATTTCATATTCTTTCTCCACTATGTTTTGAATATTATTCAAATTGCATCTGTTCAGTTTCACTTTATTCCAATCCCAAAGCTTTGCCGACCTTCCGAAACTCGTCTTCATAGATACAGTGCTTGATCCTGTTATTTTTGATTGCATCCAGCGCCTCCCGATAATCCATCCAGCACGCAGAATCGATCTCACTTTCCTGTAAGGTAAGGTCGGCTATATCCACAGGCTCCCGATAAAGATACATCACACTGCGTTGATAGTCTCTAAAGGGCTTTCCGTAAAACTCTCCCTCAAACTTTTTATACTGAACTCCGATTTCCGTCAGATTTTCCGGCTTTGCATCAATCCCCAATTCTTCCTTTAATTCACGAATTGCAGAAACGATGACTTCGTCCCCTGCAGTGACATGTCCTGCTGATGAGATGTCATAGCATCCCGGATGGGAATCCTTGCAGGCACTGCGTTTTTGCAGCAAAATGTCATATCCACTCTTTTCATTTGGCCTTGCGATCCAGATATGGGCAGTGGCATGAAGGGCTCCTTCCCGATGGACCACACCCCGCTCTTTGATCATGCCGGTCTTTTGTCCCTGTTCATCAATGATGTCAAACATTTCCATGGGCTTTCCATTCAATACGGCAGCCTCCAGCTTTCCATCGATGTCATAAACAAGTTTCAGCGAAAAGAATGGGATATGATCCTCCAGAAGCCGGAAGAAAATCTTATCCCCTTCCCAAAGATTCAGCTTCCACACATCCTGTATATCTACCCATTCAAGAATACCCTCGTTACATGGAATTTCTTCTCCTTCAAACCCGTCTGCGGTAAATAAAGACATATACTCCGTCTCAAGATCCGCAAACACAAAGGTTACCAGACCACGATAGCGGTAAGAAGTCAGGGTATAACCGGTCTCTTCTTTCGTCTCGCGGAGGACACATTCTTCCGGGCTCTCCCCATCTTCAAAATGTCCTCCTACACCGATCCATTTATCTTTATTTACATCATTTTTCTTTGAAACTCTGTGCAGCATTAAGTACTGATGGTCCTTCTCAATATAACACAGGGTACTCATTCTCGTTCTCATAGCTTTCAAACTCCTTCCCGAAGAAATAAGGGAAAATATCAATCTGTGAAGAATATCTGATATCCCGTACTTATGATTTTTATTCTAACATAATGAATTTTTCATGTAAATCTGTGCATAGAAAATGCTCCCGACCAAGTCAGGAGCATTAAAATTCTAATATTTAATTCGGATACGTGATTTTACCTAAAATTGCCTTTTCGCTGGCTCCGGTAGCACTTGGAACGTTAGAAAATTGTCTATGCATTGTTTCATTTCCCAAAATAACAAAGGCAACTGCTTCCTTTGCATCGCTGGAATATCCTTTGTCTTCCTGAGTGCATACTTTAATTTCAGGCATCATTTCCTGCAAAATCGTTATAAGTGCTTTATTGTGGGCACCACCACCACCTAAGATCACCTCTCCCACTTTATCCTTCGGAAGTACATACTTCTCATAGTTTTTGGCAATTGTATAGGCTGTGTACCATGTAAGAGTGTAGATTAGATCCTCACTATTCTCATGTTGATACTTTTCCAGTATCTTTCTTGTCATGGGAGCCCCGAACATTTCTCTTCCGGTTGTTTTTGGTGGAACCATATCAATATAGGGATGGTTTTTTAATTCCTCTGCAAGCTTTGGAATCAGCTTTCCCTGCATTGCAGTTGCACCGTTTTCATCATATTTCTTCTGATAAAGAACGTTCATTGCTTCATCAATCATCATATTCCCCGGACCGGTATCAAATGCATATACATCGTCGATGGAACAGTTTTTCGGAAGTACCGTCACATTTCCAATTCCTCCGATATTCTGGAGCGCTACCGCATGCTGTGCATCACGGTAAATAATGTATTCGCTAAAAGGAACCAGTGGTGCTCCTTCACCTCCACATGCCATATCCATTTCTCTGAAATTTGATATGACAGGACATTTGCATTTTTGTGCGATTACTGCACTTTCCCCTATTTGTAAGGTACTTGCCACATAATTTCCGTAGGGCTTCGGAATGTGATAAATCGTCTGTCCATGACTGGCAACGAATGCAAGGTTTTTACTGTCTACCCCTGCTTTTTCACAAATGGACCTTGCTGCATTGGCAAACAATTCCCCCAACTCAAAATTCAAAGAACAGATCAGGGAGGTTGTAACACCTTCATCAGCACAACAACATTTGATTTTTTCCTTCAAATCATCAGACATATCGTAGGTTTCAAATGCAATCTGTTTCACCCTGGTGTTTTCTGCGGAACCTTCTATCTCACAAAGAACTGCATCAACACCGTCTAATGACGTTCCGGACATTAATCCTACTGCTAACATCTCAAAATCCTTTCTATCAGATTCTGCTTAACACTTTTCGCTCATTTTTCTGGCAAGCAGATAAGCTCCATAAACCGGAGTATGAGCCGGCTCAATCAGTTCAATATTATCAGCCAGATATTTTTTCAGGGGAGTTATGAGATATTCCCCTGCTTTCCATACACCACCTGCATAGCTTACCTGACATTCATCCGGATAATTCCCGGCAAGTACATTGACAATATCTGCCAGATGCTTCGCTGCTTCCTCATAGATTTCAAGCGCTGCCTGATCTTTTTCTCTGGCCAGATCAAACACAAGCTTTGCAAGCGAGGCAATGCTTGTTCTGTCATGGGTCTGTGTGATTACAGGAATCAGATCATAGCTGTCTTCCAATGCAAAATGCCGAAGCACTGTATGATACAACCTGGTCTTTGAAGAACGTCCATCGCTTTGACGGCAAAATTCCTCTAATAATTTCTTTCCGATCCAATAGGCACTTCCTTCATCTCCCAGAAGATATCCCCAACCACTGCATCGTTTCATTTCATCCTTCACTTTGGCAAGTCCAATAGCTCCGGTTCCGGCGATGATCAGGATTCCGTCATTGCCATTCAAAGCACCATACAATGCGATTTCCCCATCGCTTTTTATGGAAAAATTCTTGTTTCCAAAGCTGTTAGCACAGATATTTTCTATTCTTTGACGAATCATTTTATTTTTGCCGTATCCGCCAAATCCGGCACAGATAAAAACATCCTGTTCAGATACATTTACAGGCAGAATCTCCTGTATTCCCTGCTTTAGGACACTGATAGCTTCTTCATTGCTAACCTGCATAATATGCACTGTGGAGAGCGTTGTTTCTCCTACCACATTTCCACTCTCATCAACGCAGACAAAAGCTGTTTTTGTGCCGCCACCATCAATTCCAATGAAATATTTCATCTTATGCCTTTCTCAATCTGAATTTCTGCCATGGTTTTATGTAGTCTAAAAGGAACAATTCTTCTGCACGCACATGACCTACTACATTGGACATACCGCTGTTTTTCATGTCCTGAAGTGCGATCTGCAGCTCGCCTGCATAATGTCCGTACTCACTGGATTCAATGATAATATCGCCTTTATGGATTTCTTCCGGTGCGTTAAACAGTGCAAAATGATGTCCTTTATATTTTACACGGGACTGTGTAGAACGAATCATGCAGGCATTCTGATCACCTCTGTTGAAATGAAGCTCTTCGAAAAGGATCTTCTGCTCGATCTCCGGAACACTGTCTACAAGCTCAACATCAAAAGTCACAAGGCTAAGGTCAAGCTCCGCTACCTTTTTTAATTCCTCTTCTGTCGGATAACAGTTGGAAACAATGATATCGTCAATATAATCCAGGGCAATCATATGCTTTACCTGCACGTCCATTGGCAGAAAGCGGTGCATTTCCAGTGTTGGCAGCCCTTCTGTCACCGGCCATGAACCAAAGGTGTGTTCATTCTGGCTTGTAACGAATGCTGCGGTACGCAGACCATATTTTTTAAAGCGTTCGCTGCATTTCATAAAGAAATCCAGACGAAGGCCTGAGTATCCGTGAGGATAGAAATTGTGGCACGCATACAGATTTGCACAATTTGGCTGATAATCCATGATCGTATCAATGGTATGTACATTGTTGCTCATATTAATTTCGATTTTCAGACCATAGGGATTAAATGTCATTAAAGACTCTTCCAGACCGGTAAACCCTGCATCCAGTCTAAGTCCATCAGCACCGATCTCCTTAAAGTAGGATAAGTCATTATAGCTGATTCCCAAAGTTGAAAATACTCTTGGAGAAACATCCACAATAATTTCAAATCCTTTATTTCTGGCATAAGTATTAATTTCAGTAAAGTCCTGTTTTATTTCTTCTTTGTCTTTTTCTACTGACAATAAGCAGGAAAAAATTCTTGAAAAACCATATGCTGCTGCTTTGTCAATGTATTGAATGATTTCTTCTTTTGTAGATTTTTCCGGATAAACAGAAATTCCTAAACGTCTCATTATCTTTCCTTCTTTCCTGTTCAAAATGCCCTGTTAAAAAACAGGGCATTTCAATTACATTGGTTGCTATTTGTGATTATGCTTCTTCATGTTCCTGAGCTTCCAGATCTTTATCATACATCTTAAAGAACGGATAGTAAATAACTACCGATAAAACAATCAGAAGAATGCTAAGAACAGCTGCTCTCCAGTCATTACCTGTTGCAAGGAATGCCCCGATAGGTCCCGGAAGAGTCCAAGGTGCACTTGCAACAACTCTGTTAACCAGACCAAGGGAAGTAGCGATCCATGCGATCAGAGCATTTGCCATTGGTGCAACGATGAATGGGATGATCAGCATCGGATTCATGACGATTGGAGCACCAAAGATCATAGGTTCATTGATATTGCAGATTGCAGGAATGAACGATGTCTTACCTAAAGCCTTACCATATGCGGATTTTGCAAAGAATGCAAACAGGATTGCAAGGCCAATGGTAGAACCACTACCACCAATCATGACGAACCACTGATAGAATGGTTCTGCTGCTGTATTCATAACTTCTGTTCCGTTTACAAGTGCTGTTGTGTTCTGCTCTAACAATACCAGCCATAATGGACGTGCCAAAGATCCAACGATAGACCATCCATGAATACCGAATGACCAGAAAAACTGGGTTAAGAATACAATTGCAAGTACAGATACCAAACTATCTGATGCGGAAACTAAAGGTGTAACAATCTTTCCTACAATGCTATGTACATCGACACCGATAAAGATTGTAATGATGGAAACAACGATCAGTACAACAGCTGTCGGAGTCAATGCTTCAAAAGATCTTGCTACAGATGATGGTACCTGTGGAGGCATGGAAATCTTAAATCCGCTCTTCTGTGTAATACGATAAACTTCTACTGCAAAGAATGTAGCGAGAATACCGATAAACATACCTGCTGATCCTAAGTTGCCCATTGGCATCAGGAAACCGGCCGGAAGTGAGGAAAGATATTCCTGTAATTCCGGAGCCTGAGTTGCTAATTCTGTAACAGCTTCGCTTGCTGCCGGAATTGTTTTCGGCAGTACTGTTAATAAGAATGCAAGTTCAGAAAGAATACCACCGGAAAGTGGATCCAATTCATAAGAGTTGGCCAGGGAATATCCCATTCCAAATACAGCATACAATGTCATAATGTACATAGATACACGGTACGGCAATAAGATTTTAAACTGATGAAGCTTTAAAAACTGTGTAATTCCCCAGTCTGCCGGCATTGAGTTCGGTAAGAACGCAATTACCATGAACATGGATGAAACAATAATTAATGGCAATGTAGCAATAATACCATCTCGAATGGCACGTAAATGGCGTTGTTCTGCCAGTTTTGCCATAGGTACTGACAACTTTTCTTCCATAAAGGTTGTAATTTTGTCAAACATAATTTTCTCCTCTCGTTAATCCATTACTTAATTTCGCCAAGTACTTCTTCGATCTGAGCAAGTAACTTTGGTCCACCAAGCGGTGTATATCCCTGTGGTTTGATTAATACACAAGGAACATTTGCCGCATCAGCCTGCTGTTTTAAAACATCAAAGCGATGACGGATCTGCGGAGCTACCATACCGATAGCGTAACCATTCTTGATTTCTTCTGCAAATGCCTGTGTGCTGCATTCTGTTACAGTTACGTCTAAGCCCTTTTTCTGAGCTGCCTCCTGTAATGCTTTTGCTGCGATAGCACTTGACATTCCCTGAGAACAAACAAGTAATACCTTCATCTTTTTCTCCTTTCCTCAGGTGTATCTTTCTTACACCCAATAATTTTATTTTAATTTTTTATAGTAACCATCCTGTATATACTACAATCATGATAATTACTCCTGCACATAGGGATAAAAGGGATCCTACCAGCCAAAAAGTTTTGCATAGACCTTTATCCCTCTCAATAAAAAATTGTGAATAGCTGACCGAAAATCCGGAAGCAAGCCCTCCAAACAGTACGGTAAACGGACGATAGTCAACACCCAGTCCAAAACAGATCCACGGAATCACTAAGATTGATCCAAAGGTTGCAAGGAAAATAAGGAGAGCACTTCTGTAGCCAAACATCGGGATGTCATAGTCTGTCGTTCCCAAAGATGTCCTGTACTCTTTTTTCTGATCTGCATTCTTTACTTCCCACTTTCTAAATCTTCTTCGTTTGACTGATTTTTCCATAAAAATTCCTTATTTCCTTTCTGACAGCCTCTGTAAACCTTGCGGAAGAATAGCAGTGATCGGCTCCCTCAACCATCACCGTTTCACTTTCCGGAAAGCATCTCCTGAAATTCTCCAGACTTTCCATGGAAACATATTGATCCTTTGTTCCCTGTATCAGCTTTACGAGACCGCAACAATCTTCAATTCCTGCAAAATATGGAAAGCTTTTCGCTTCCTTTATAAATTCAGGATTAATCTGAAAACCATTTACTTCCGGTATTCCTTTGATGTCACCACACATTTGATCAATGATTTCTGGAAAGTTTCCAGCCGGTGACAACAAAACCAAGCTTTCTATCCTCCTGCTTTTTGCAGAATGAGCACAGATGACACCTCCCAGGGAAAATCCCATGAGATGTACTTTATATCCTTCCTTCTGAAATTCATCCACCAGATAAAGCATCTGATCGATCCGGTGTGCAATTCCCTCTTCTTCGAAAAATTTCCCGTCACTGTCTCCGCTTCCAAGAAAATCAAACCGGTAGGCTGCATATCCGCAGGATACAATTTCTTCGGTAAAAGTCTTTAACATTCTGTGATGGTCTACTTTATTTCCGGTAAATCCGTGAACAACAATGACAAGTTCCCGGCATGTCCCCTCGTAAAAAAATCCCCGTATGATCTTATTTTGGTAGACAAATTCTCTGTACTTCATCCCTATTTATTTTCTAATGCGAAAAGACGTTTATTCAGCTTGATAAATGTTTCTGCCAATGTACGGACTTCAATGGCTGTCATCAAATGATCCTGTGCATGTACAAAGATAACATTTACCTCTGTGTGTTCTCCTGCTGCTTCCTTCTGAATAAGGTCTGTCTGAATATGATGCGCACGTAATAAGCTTTCATCAGCTTCCTTTAAAAGCTCTTCCGCTTTCTCAAACTCACCTTTTTCTGCTGCTGCAATAGCTTCATAGGCAAGACCCTTTGCATCCCCGCCATTGCTGATAATCTCAAATACAATCATTTCCATATCGTTCATTTGATTATTCTCCTACTCTGTTTTTATGCTCTTCTTTTATAAAATTCTGATACCATTCGAAACTGTCCTTCTTAATACGCTGATAGGTTCCGTTGCCGTGATTATCTGCGTCTACATAAACGACACCATATCGTTTTTCCATTTCGCAGCTTCCCGCTGACACGATATCTATGATTCCCCACATGATATATCCAAGAACATCCACCCCATCCTTCTGGGCTTCCTTAATCTGATCGAAATGTTCTTTCAGATATTCGATTCTGTATCCGTCATGAACTCTTCCGTCCTCTTCCAGGACATCTCTGTTTCCCAGGCCGTTTTCGGAAATAAACACCGGCTTCTGGTATCGGTCATAGACTTTGTTCAGTGAGGTTCTAAGGCCAATGGGATCGATCTGCCAGCCCCATTCATTTGCTTTCAGATATGGATTTTTGGTTGTAACTACCAGATTTCCCGCTGTCTTTTCTTTTTCCTCTGTGGATACAACGCAGGACTGATAGTAGGAAAAACTCACAAAATCCGCTGTATTATTCAATAGCACAGCACGATCTTCCTCTGTAATTTCAAATGAAATGTTTCTTTCTTCAAAGAAACGGTTCATGTAAGAAGGATAATAGCCTCTTGTCAGTACATCACTGCAAAACCACTGATTTGTCTGCTCTTCCCTTGTCTGTTTTAAGTTATCCAATGGGTTACAGGAATATGGATAATAGCAAAAGCATGCGATCATACATCCGAATTTTCCCCTGACCATCTGATGACCAAGCTCTATTACCTTTGCACTGGCAACAAACTGGTGATGCAATGACTGAAATACCAGGGATTCGTCGTAAGGCTCTTCACTTTCTCTTACAAGTGCCACTCCGTTATATGGTGAAAAATAACCGGCATTAATTTCATTAAAGGGCAGATAAAAATCTATCAGGTGTCCCCAATGCTCAAACACTGTTTTTGCATATCTTAAATAAAAATCTATCAATTTCCGATTTGTCCAACCGCCATATTCTTCCACCAGATAAAGCGGAACCGCATAATGATTCATTGTCAGAAATATTTTCATCCCGGCATTATGAACCGCATGGAAAACTTTATCGTAATATGCAATGCCATCCTGGCTTGGCGTCTCTTCATCCCCCTTGGGATAAAGTCGGGACCAGCTGATGGATAATCTGTAGATGTCCAGCCCCAGTTCTTTTAAAAGTGCAATGTCCTCTTCCAGATGATGATATCCGTCACTTGCTTTTCTAAATGGGTATTTTTCAACCTCAGTAGATTTTTTCGACTGTTCTATGACATCTCTGGTTAAAAGCCTCGTTGCTGTTGTAGCATTGGAGGTGCGGGGTAAATACGGGCGACAATCCTGGGTATCCAGCCCCCGGTCTCCTTCATTCCAGCCACCTTCATACTGACTGGAAGCCGTTGCACCTCCCCATAAAATGGGTGAAACTGATGTTTTAAATTTAAGAATCATGTTTTTTCTCCTCTCCAGTGCCATGAGTTCCCCTCCTCCCTTTCGGAAGGAAGAGGAGTCATGCCTAATATGTTTTAACAAGGAGTTAGGTTTATATCTTTTTTATGGCCTCTTTCACATGTCCGTTTGATGCATTCAGCAGCCTGGTAGCCGTTTCCACATCACATCCTGCAAGAATCATCGTTACCGCAAGCTTGCAGCTACCTTTCGCTTCATCAATATAGCGACGAGCCACTGCTCTTTCAACTCCGGTTGCCTCCATTACGATATTCTCTGCACGTGTGCAAAGCTTCTCATTACTCTGGACCACATCGATCATCAGATTCTGATAGGATTTACCGATCCGAACCATAGAAGCTGTTGTGATCATATTAAGAATCAGCTTCTGTGCCGTACCGGATTTTAACCTTGTGGATCCGGTTAACACTTCCGGTCCCACCTCTGCTTCTATTGCAATTTCTGCTGCGTGACCGATTGCACAGCCCTTATTACAGGAAATTGCTGCTGTGTGACATCCCAGGCTCTTTGCATAGTCAAGTCCGCCCAAAACGTATGGTGTACGTCCTGATGCTGCGATGCCCACAACAACATCATCTTTGGTAAGTCCTCTTTCCTCCAGATCTTTTTTTCCAAGCTCTCTGCTGTCTTCTGCACCTTCCACCGGGTATCTTAATGCAATATCTCCACCGGCAATAAGACCTACAACCATCTGATCTGTTACCCCATAGGTCGGCGGACACTCTGATGCATCCAGAACACCCAATCTTCCGCTGGTTCCTGCACCCATGTAGAAAAGTCTCGCACCTTTGTTAAATGCCTCTTCTACCAACGAAACCAGTTTTGCGATTTCCGGCAGCACTTTTTCAATGGCAAGTGGTACATTTCTGTCTTCCATATTCATTGCCGTGACAATCTCTAAGGGTGTCATTTCATCAAGATTCATCGTGTTCTGATTTCGTGTTTCTGTTGTCATTCCTTTAAGATCCAATGTCTTCACTCCTTTCTGTTTTCTAGATTGTTTTTTGCTGTATCCATACACTAACTTTTTTTAACAAATGTGTCAACATTTCATGCTTATTGTGGTACAATGTTTCATAGAAACCATGTGTTTTGGTATTTTTACCATGATTCATAAAACAAAAGGGGGATTTTTATGAAAAGTGCACTATTAAAGTTAAGATCTTTAGAACCAACCATGAGCAATGCAGAAGCAAATATTGCGAAATATATTCAAAATAATCCCGAAAAAGTTTGCACCCTGACAGTAAGGCAGCTTGCAGAATATTCCTATTCCTCGCCTTCCAGCGTCATACGTGTCTGCCATTCCATTGGATTTAAAGGTTTCAGGGAATTCAGGGAGGCGTTGATTTTAGAATTAGCTATGCTCGGAAGAGAATACAATCATGCTGAAAATGATGTTCTTATGGGAGATTCGATGGATACCATCATTGATAAAATTACACATAACAACATCCGCTCTCTGGAAGACACTCAACACCTGCTGGATGTTGAAACGCTGACAGAATGTGTTAATCTTTTATTGAAATGTCGTTCGATTCTGTTTTTCGGAATGGGTTCATCCCTCTGCGTTGCAAAGGATACTTATTTAAAATTTCTTCGTTTAGGAAAGCTCTGTACCGTGAATGAAGACTGGCACTCTCAGCTGCTCCAAGCCAGAAATTCCTCTCCCGAGGACGTAGCAATCATATTTTCCTACAGCGGAAAAACAAAAGAAATGATCGATTGTCTTGAAGCATTGAAGAAAAACAATACCCCCGTAATTGCCATTACACGGTATGCACCTTCTCCAATCGCCAAAAATGCGGACTATCGTTTGTATACTGCTGCAAATGAAACCTTATTCAGAAGCGGCGCCATGTCCTCCACACTTTCTCAGCTGAATGTTGTCGATATCCTTTATACCGGATTTGCATTCATACAGCATGATTATTCTATGAAGCAGTTAGTACATACTCACATTCAAAAAGAAGAACCTTTTGCCGCTGAATAATTTTGCTGGACTCTACAGCTGCAGCCGCAGCTTTTCAAAAGTATCATAAATATTTGCCTTCCCCCATCCGGTCTCCGTGTTTGGATAGGTCCCCTGTCCTCTTACTGCACCTCTGATCATATAGTTTTTGATCTGCACCCCTGTATACCCGGGATTATACTCCATCAAAAGTACTGCAAGCCCCGCTGCCAGGGCTGCCGCCACAGAGGAGCCGCTTCGTGCCGTATAGAGACCACCCCGGATGGGTCCTTTGATATTCACCCCCGGTGCTACAAAATCCGGCTTCACATGGCCGTCCCTTGTAAAGCCTCTGGAGGATTCCAGATAGATTCCGTTTGTTTCCATGGAATAAGCTGTGACTGTCATACACCGGTTGGCATTTCCGGGCTCCGTGATAGTCGTATTGGGATCCGGCTTTAAAAACTGTGCAGTTCCCTGAATAAAAGCCGTGATGGGCATCCACAGGTCAAACCTTCCAAGATAGGCTTCCTCCTGATAGATTCTGATCTTCCAGATACCGGACACAGGATTGACCATGCGGATACGAATCAGGGTGGCACCGCTGACAGGCTCCACTCTTTCATAGCTAACATAAATCACCGTGGGCTCGAATACAAAAGATACCGTTTCCCTAAGCGTCGTGCGTATGGGAAGCTTCTCCACAAATTCACCCGTGGGGGATACAAATCCAATGCCGTACAGGTCCGGAGAGTCCGCCCAGAACTCCATGTACAGACCTTCCTTCACATCCGCCACACGGATTTCCACATCCTGATACGTAAATCCTTCATAGGCTCTGCTCTGAAAATGATGTCCCTCATTTCCCTCATTACCACCGGACAGTACCACGGCAAAGCCGGGATTGCTTGTGATGATATTCAGATATGCATCAAATTCTCCCAGGCCATTGTGGTCTCCCTTGTTGGAACTAAGCCCCAGAAAAGTCACCAGAGGCTTTCCCTGTTCAATAGCAAATCGTGTAAGGAAGGTCACTGCAGCTGTCACGTCTTCCTCGTCGTAGGCGTCTGTTTCTCTTGCAATAAACCAGAACTCTTTCAGGCAGTCATCCGCCTGACGTAGCTTTACCACCACAATGTCTGCATTTGGTGCCATGCCTGTAAATGCTTCCTCCTCCACTTCATTTCCTGCTGCCAGGCCGCTCATAAACGTTCCGTGTCCGTTTTCGTCTGTGACCGGTACGATCTCCAAAGGATTTTCACTCTCCAGCGCCCGGTTGATCTCTGCCTGGGAATAGACTCTTCCGAAATTCACCAGATCATCCCGCCTGTTCTTGGCAGTCTGATCCCAGATTGCCAGAATCCTCGTCTTCCCATCCCCACGCCGGAACACCGGATGGGTATAATCGATTCCTGTATCAGCAATTCCAAAAATAACTCCTCTGCCTGTGAGATTTAAGTAAGGCTGCCTTCGAAGCTTTAAAACGCCCAGTTCCTCCGCAGCCGCCAGATCCGATAAGCCGTAAAGCCTTTTTTCCAGAAACTCTGTATAACCTTCTGAAAAAGGCAGGATAGTGCACTCGTCCATAAATACCTCTTTTTTAAATGTATGTAAAAAAAACGGAGGCATAACCTGAACCATTGATTACATCTCCGTTTTCACTATTTACTTACACATACACTGACACTTCCGCACAGACCTTTCCCTTCTTCGTCTCGTACTTCACACCCTCATAGATGAATTTTCCGAATCCCCGGAAGGTCACTACATCGCCTGCCTTTAGCTGATAGCTGTTATTTTCACACTGGCGTCCGTTAACAAAGATCTTTTTCTCCCTAAAGGCCAGTACGCTCTGGCTTCGGGAAAGGTTACAAAGCTTTCCTAATACAGCGTCGATGCGCTCGGAAGCTGCCGTAACCTCCCTTCTCTCTAAGGAAGGCTTTAAAATATCCGGTGTATTTTCCAGAATGGTACACATCACGGAAGTATGCTTTACCTGCACCAGATTTTCCACAATATAAGGTGCAATCTTTTCCGTACAGAAAATGTAAGCTCTCTTCCCTCTGATGGCAATGTCTCCCACCACTTCTCTTTCGATCCCTAAGTTCATCACAGCCCCCAGAAAATCTCTGTGAGAAAAGGAGTCCGCAAATTTTTCCACCAAAGGCTTTACCTCTAGACAGCAGATCGGGAAAGGCTCTTCGTAGCCAAAAAGTTCTTCTGAACCAAAACGAAGCATCAGCCGTTCACAGTTTTGCGCTCCGCCAAAGACCGTATAGGGAATATAGGAAATCTCCCTTGCGATCTCATAGAATGCATTCATTTCCGCCATTCCCAGAAAATTTGTAAACACATACTGATTATTTCTATAGGGTTTCTCTGCCAGCTCCCGCAGCCTCTTCTTCAAAAGTTCCATCCTAAGCTCCTATCCCGCAAACTGACTGTTATACAGGTTCGCATAAAAACCGTTTTCCTTCATGAGTTCCTCATGATTTCCCTGCTCGATAATATTACCATCCTTCATCACAAGGATCACATCTGCCTCCCGGATCGTAGATAAACGGTGTGCTACGATAAAGCTGGTACGCCCTTCCATCATCTTTGCAAAGGCCTGCTGAATCTTAATTTCCGTACGGGTATCAATGGATGAGGTAGCCTCATCCAGAATCAGCATTGGCGGCAGGCAGAGCATGACTCTCGTAATGCACAGAAGCTGTTTCTGTCCCTGGGAAAGATTTCCCCCGTCCTCT
>CALZFY010000055.1:0-15282 GCA_945786935.1 uncultured Lachnoclostridium sp. | reverse complement strand
GTCTTCTTGCTGCATCCTCGATGGGTTCCCCTTCAGCGATGGTTCCGGCATTGAAATCGATCCAGCCCTTCTTATGTTCTGCCAGCTGACTGTTAGTAGCAATCTTTAAGGTTGGTGCCGGAGCTCCGAATGGTGTTCCCCGTCCGGTAGTGAAAAGGATCATATGTGCACCTGCTGCTGTCATGGCAGTGGAGGATACCAGGTCATTTCCAGGTCCGTATAACATATTTAATCCCTTAGTTACTACCGGGTCACCATATCCGATAACATCCATGATCGGTGCGGTACCGCCCTTTTGTACACATCCGCAGGATTTGTCTTCCAGCGTTGTAATACCACCCTGCTTGTTTCCCGGGCTTGGGTTATCATAAACAACTTCGTTGTGGCTGATAAAGTAATTTTTAAAGCCATTGAGCATATTTACTGCTTTCTGGAAAGTTTCTTCGTTGACACAGCGGTTCATTAAGAAACCTTCTGCACCAAACATTTCCGGTACTTCGGTTAATACCGTAGATCCGCCCTGTGCCACCAGTAGATCGCTGAAGGCTCCTACTGCAGGGTTGGCAGTAATTCCGGACAGTCCGTCAGATCCGCCGCATTTCATACCGATTACAAGCTCGCTTACCGGAATGGGTTCTCTGGTAAACTGGGAAGCGTAAGTCACTAACTGTTTTAACAGTTCCCGTCCTGCCACAAATTCATCATCTACCTTCTGGCAGGTTAAGAATTTTACACGGTCGTGATCATAGTCACCAAGTTCTTCTAAGAACTGTTCGTGAGTCAGGTTTTCACATCCAAGTCCCAGTACCAGCACGGCAGCAGCGTTTGGATGTCTTACCAGTGCTGCCAGAAGCTTTCTTGTCTGGGCATGGTCTTCACCGGTCTGGCTGCATCCAAAGGGATGAGGGAAGGTGTACAGGCCATCAATACGGTCATTTAAAAGATCCTGATTTTCTTTTACCAGACTTTTGGCAACGTCGTTGACACAGCCTACGGTTGGAATGATCCAGATCTCGTTACGGATTGCTGCACGTCCGTCTTTTCTGCGAAACCCCATAAAGGTTTCGGGCTCCTGAGGGGTTAAAAACTTTACATTTGGCTGGTAGGTGTATTCAATTTCACCTTCCAGATTAGTTTTCATATTGTGGGTATGTACCCAACAGCCGGGCTCGATATCACCGGTTGTGTGTCCAATGGCAAAGCCGTATTTGATCACACTGTAATTTGCGGGAAGAGCCTCCAGGGAGATCTTATGTCCCTGAGGAATATCTTCCTTTGCCGTAATTTCTGCATTGCCAACGGAAATGGTTTCGCCTTTTGCAATGGGAGTCAGAGCAACGGCTACATTATCCTGTTCATTAATTCTGATTAATTTCATAAGCTTACAGGCAGCTTGCGTATGCAGCCATAGCTCCTTCCCTGTGAATTTTCTTTAAGTCATCTACTACTAACTGTTCCAGACCTGCAATCTTTGTCAGATCCTGATCCCACATCTTTTCATTGGTAAGTACAGCGTGCACCAGTTCTTCTTCCGTATCAGCCTTGTGGGCTTCGTAGAATTCCAGAACCCAGCGGTCATCACTTACCACATATTCATTTCCGGCAGGACGTTTACATACAAGTCCCTGCTCTGTCAGAGCCTGAATGTCATTGCTGAAAAATGCAATGTAAGCAGCCAGTGACATAGTAAGGCAGGCAGGAAGTTCCCCTTTTTCTTCAATATATCCTAAGAAAGAAGGCATGTTGCGGGCTTTCCACTTGGAAGTTGAGTTTAAGGAAATGCTCATCAGCTCATGGTTCACAAATGGGTTATTGAAACGGTCCTGAACTGCTGCTGCAAAGTTCTTAAGGTCATCTTTGTCTAATGGAAGCGTAGGAATTACTTCGTCATAGAGCATTTTGTTCATGAATCCACGGATGGTGTCATCTTCCATACATTCTCTGACAATGTTTTTACCTGCCAGATAGGCACCAAGGACGAAGCCAGTATGGGCACCGTTTAAAATACGAACCTTTCTCTTTTTGTATGGGCCCATATCCGGAGTTACAAATACTTTATCCTTTAAGCCTGCTTTTGCAAATGGTAATACATCATTGAGTTTTTCATCGCCTTCGATGACCCATACACCAAATACTTCACCTACGTCTAAGAGCGGATCTGCATAGCCGTGTTTTTCTTCCAACGCAGCAACTTCTTTCTCGTCACGGATACGTCCCGGTACGATACGGTCAACTAAGGAGCCGCAGAAGGTACAGTCGTCGTTCACATATTTTTTGAATCCGTCTTCTAACTGCCACTGGTCAATGTACTGGTTGACACATTTTAATAATTCTTTACCGTTGTTGTCGATAAGCTCACAGGCCAACATGATGATGCCCTTTTTGCCTGCCTGATAACGATGGTAGAGAACCTGTGTTAATTTTGCAGGGAAGCTGGATGGCGGGCAGTCGTCCTTTTTGCAGGTTGGGTCATACTGGATACCGGCTTCTGTTGTATTGGAAACGATGATTTCCAGATCATCGCTTGCTGCAACCTCCATCATCGCCTGGTAATCATCTGCCTTATAAGGATTGAGACAGCGGCTCACACTGGAGATGACTCTTTTTGCATCTACCTTTTCTCCGTTTTCGCTTCCGCGAAGGTAAAGCGTGTAAAGACCTTCCTGCTCGTTGATCATTTCAGCAAGTCCCGGAGCGATGGGCTGTACAAGGACACATTTTCCGTTCCAGTCAGCTTTTTCATTCGCAAGGTCAAACCAGTAATCTACGAATGCACGAAGAAAGTTTCCTTCTCCAAACTGCAGCACCTTTTCTGGTGCTTTTTCCAGAATATATCCGTCATAACCGGATTTTTTTAATACTTCATAATTCAGACGTTCCATATATGATATTCTCTCTTTCTTAGGCTAAAAACTTGATGGTATTTGTAAGGTGTTGTTTCGTTACTTTGATGATTCCCTTTAGATTTCGGAAAAATCAAATAATACTTTCAACATTTCTCCCTGATTATTGGAAAAGTCCTCAAATGCTTTTGCAGCATCGTGAAAGCTGTAAATGTTTGTGATTACTTTTTCCAATGGTACATTTCCGCCTTTTACAAGGTCAATAAGTTCCAGGAAGTCTTTTTTCAGTGCGTTTCTGGAACCGAATACATTTAATTCTTTTTTCTGGATCAGAGTAAAGTTAAAGTCCAGATTTCTCTTTCCTACACCAATAAGAACCATACGTCCGCCAAAGCATGCTGCATCGATGCAGTTCTGGAAAGTAGAAGGAAGACCAACTGCTTCAATAGTTACATCAAATCCGTTTCCGTTTGTGATGTCGGCAACCTGTTTTTCAAATTCTTCCGGTGAAGAATTTAAGATCGTTCCGTCTACACCAAAGTCTTCAGCCATTTTCAGCTTTCCTTCAGAAACATCGGAAATGTAAACGATAGCCCCTTTTGCTTTTGCTGCGATAGCTGCTAACACACCGATGGTTCCTGCTCCTACAACTAAGACAGTATCGCCTTCCTTTACGTTGGCGCGGCTTACACCATGATAGCTGATGCAGAAAGGTTCAATGACTGCAAGAGTTTTTGCGTCCAGACCTTTGCCGTCATAAACACGTTCAATTGGCATGGTAATGTACTCCTGGAAGGCACCTTCTCTTTGAACACCCATAGTCTGGTTGTCCATACATGCATTTACGATACCGTGTTCACAGGAATAGCAGTGACCACAGTTAAAATATGGGTTGCAGGTAACGATCATACCCGGTTTGATTCCGTAAGCATTGTTTTCATCTGCTTCAATGACTTCTGCTGAGAATTCATGTCCCGGAGTTCTCGGATAAGAGAAATATGCAAAGGTTCCGCGATAAGAGCCTAAATCACTTCCACAGATTCCGCCGTAAAGAAGTTTTAATAATACTTCTCCTTCTTTTCTCACCGGTGCGGCTACATCCTTAATTTCAACTTCCCCGGGTGCGTTGATAAACATTGCTTTCATTTTAAAATACCTCCTGAATGTTAAAAAAATGTGAGTAACTGTTCAGAAGTCACTATCTGGAAGGTGCTGAACAGTTACAAATATGTTCTGTGTGTTTCGTCCTGTGTTGTTTCATTATATTGTATCTTATACACTGTTGTATACATCAAATATAATCTTCTTTATAAATATTTTCAATATCTATTTAAAAGATTTACTTTTTTAACAAAGTGATAATGGATTTGTTGTAGAAAATATACAAAATAAATAAAACATACTTGCAAACAGAGGGGTAAAATGGTAATATCAAATGTATACAACAAGTGATGAATTAATGAATTCAAGGAGGTATTATGGCAAAAATCAATCTAAAAACATTGGCTTACAACAGCATTCGGGAAAAGATCGTTACCTGTGAGTATGCCCCTGGTACCAATTTGAATGAGGAAATGCTGACAGAGTCTTTAGGACTTAGCCGTACACCTGTGCGGGATGCCTTGAGCCGTCTCGAACAGGAGGGGCTTGTTGAGATTTTGCCGAAGAGAGGCATTATCATCAAATCTTTGACTCTTAGTGATATTAATATGATCTTTGAGGTAAGACTTCTGTATGAACCTTACATCTTAAGAACTTACGGCAATCTGCTTTCAGAAAAAAAGATGGAGAAAATGTATGAAATCTTTCAGCATACAGATATCGAAGATGCATGCCGTCAGGATAAGGATTATTTTTACAGGCTGGATCAGGAGTTTCATGATTTCATCGTGAGTGCCTGCCCGAATCAGTATATCCAGAATAATTATTACATGATCAGGACTCAGGATGAGAGGCTGCGTCATATGACAGGAGACGTTTCCAATATGCGGCTTAAGGATACCTTTCGGGAACATGCACAGATTTTATTACCCTGTCTTTTGAAAGATTGGGAGCGTGCAGCAGAGCAATTGATTTATCATTTGAATGAATCTAAAAATGCTGCATTTCAGATTGCAATGGAAGCTATGAAGCCGTCTATGTCTGTTTCCTTATAAATAGAAAGAACAGGTACTTATAAGTGGGGGAATTTTGCTGTAGAAATGCAAAATTCCCTTATTTTTTCAAGGTTTTTTGCCTTATGCCTATTGACAATGGGAAATTTTGGTGTTTATATGACTATTGTTAAAAAGAAAACGCTGTTTATGGAAAGTCCAAAAACAGCAGATGAAAAAAACTCATAGGAGGAGAACCAATGAAAAAGAAACTTATCAGTTTATTAGCAGTGATGGCTTTAGTTGTTGGTACTTTAGCAGGATGCGGATCATCTGAAAAAGAAGCATCAAACGATGCTGCAACAGAAGCGGCAGAAGGCGAAACAACAGCTGCTAACGTAAAAGCAGGTTTTATTTTCCTGCATGACGAAAACTCTACATATGACTTAAACTTCTTAAACGGAGCAAAAGAAGCATGTGAAAAAATGGGTATTGAGTATGTAGTTAAGACAAACATCCCGGAAGGCCAGGAATGCTATGAAGCAGCATGCGAACTTGCAGATGCAGGCTGCAACTTCATCTTCGCAGACAGCTTTGGACATGAAGATTACATGATTGAAGCTGCAAAGGAATATCCGGAAGTTCAGTTCTGTCATGCAACAGGTACAAAAGCTCATACAGAAAACCTTGATAACTTCCACAATGCATTTGCAGCAATCTATGACGGACGTTATCTTGCAGGTATCACAGCAGGTATGAAGTTAAACGAAATGATCGAAAACGGTGAAATTACAGCAGATCAGGCAAAAATGGGATACGTTGGAGCCTTCACATATGCTGAAGTTATTTCCGGAT
This sequence comes from uncultured Lachnoclostridium sp., assembly GCA_945786935.1. Lineage (GTDB taxonomy): Bacteria > Bacillota > Clostridia > Lachnospirales > Lachnospiraceae > HGM12587. The sequence goes on along the minus strand of CALZFY010000055.1, from coordinate 9,491 downwards.
ACACAGCATTTTTCTTAGGTGCACGTTCTGTTTGCCCAACAGTAACTATGGAAGTAACCTTCACAGGTTCCTGGTATGATGAAACAGCTGAAAAAGAAGGTGCTAACAAACTTATCCAGGATGGCTGCGTACTTATCAGCCAGCATGCAGACTCCATGGGAGCGCCGACAGCATGTGAAACAGCAGGTGTTCCAAACGTATCTTACAACGGAAGCACAGAAGCAGCCTGCCCAAATACATTCCTTGTTTCTTCCAGAATCAACTGGGCACCATACTTTGAATATGCAATGGGTTGTGTAGCAGAAGGTACTCCGATCGCTACAGACTGGTGCGGAACCTTAGAAAACGGTGCTGTTGAACTGACAGAGCTTGGCGGTGCAGTAGCAGAAGGTACAAAAGAAGCAATCGAAGCAGCCAAAGCAGACCTTATTGCCGGAAATGTACATGTATTTGACGTTACAACCTTTACTGTAGAAGGTGCAGCTTTAGACAGCTATGAAGCAGATGTAGATACAGATCCTGCATATACACCGGATCATGAAGTTGTAAGCGATGGATATTTCCATGAATCAGGAGATGAATTCCGTTCTGCTCCATACTTCAATGTTATGATCGATGGAATCAGCTTATTAGATACTGTATTCTAAATAATGCTTTGAAGCCTCGCAATCAGCAAGAATTGCAGAGGGCGGCACAGCGATTTTCGCCGCGCCGCCCTTTTTCTGTTTGGGGTCGATGAAAGGGGACAAAAGATGCAAACCAAAACAGCCGCAGTATCAATGCGAAATGTAACAAAAACCTTTGGCTCATTAGTGGCCAACGACCATATCAGCCTGGATATTTATAAAGGAGAGATTCTGGCGCTGCTTGGAGAAAACGGAAGCGGAAAGACCACGCTTTTAAATATGCTCTCCGGTATATATTTCCCGGATGAAGGTCAGATCTTTATCAATGGGAAAGAAGAGATCATCAAGTCACCAAAAGATGCTTTAAATTTAGGAATCGGTATGGTGCATCAGCACTTTAAGCTGATCGATGTGCTTTCTGCCACAGAAAATATTATTCTGGGACTGGAAGGAAAGCTCAATATCAAAGAAGCTTCGGCAAGGATAGAAGCCATTTGCCAAAAATATGGATTTGAAGTAGATCCAAAGCAAAAAATTTACGATATGACTGTTTCTCAGAAACAGACGGTGGAAATTGTAAAGGTACTTTACCGTGGTGCGGATATTCTGATTTTGGACGAGCCCACAGCGGTATTGACACCCCAGGAATCTGAGAAGCTTTTCAATGTTCTTCGAAAAATGCGTGATGACGGTAAAGCCATCGTTATCATTACTCATAAAATGCACGAAGTAGAATCACTGTCTGATCGTGTGGCAGTACTTCGCAATGGATGCTATATCGGTGATATGGCAACAAAAGACACCAATGTGACAGAGATGACCAACATGATGGTAGGCCGTTCTGTTACTTTGAATATTGAACGTCCGGATCCGGTAGATCCAAGGCCACGTATTGAAGTTCAGGGGCTGACTGTGAGAAATGAGGAAGGAATCCTGAAATTAAAGGATGTATCCTTTACTGCAAACAGCGGTGAAATTTTAGGTATCGCAGGAATTTCGGGTTGTGGACAAAAGGAACTTTTAGAGGCCATTGCAGGTCTCCAGGTAACAGAGTCCGGTACCATCAATTACGTGCAGGATGACGGTACAAAAGAAATGCTCATCGGCAAAGATCCTTTGAAGATTGCTGATATGGGAGTTTCCCTGTCCTTCGTACCGGAAGACCGTCTTGGTATGGGACTGGTAGCAAATATGGATCTTGCGGACAATATGATGCTTCGTTCTTTCCGCCGCGGCCGTACTCCTTTTACCAACCGAAAAAAACCGAGAAAGCTGGCAGAGGATGTGGTAAAACGTCTGGAAGTTGCGACTCCGGATATCAGCACTCCGGTTAGAAAACTGTCCGGAGGTAACGTACAGAAGGTGTTGGTAGGACGTGAGATCGCTTCCGCACCCACCGTACTTCTGACTGCTTATGCAGTGCGCGGGTTGGATATCAACTCTTCTTACACCATTTATGATCAGATCAATGACCAGAAAAAGAAAGGTGTTGCCGTTATTTTTGTTGGCGAGGATCTGGATGTTATGGTGGAACTATGTGATAAAATTCTGGTACTTTGCGGCGGAGAAGTCAGCGGCATTGTAGATGCCAGAAAGACAGATAAAAATGAAGTCGGTATGATGATGACGAGGGTTGCAGGAGGTGAAAGCCATGAATGATAAAAAAAGAGAACCGCTTTTTCATATCGTGAAAAGAGCAGGACTTCCCTGGTATCAGTCTTTGGGAATCAGAGCGGCAGCAATTTTGCTGGCCCTTGTTGTCTGTGGTATTGTAACGACCATTACCACAGGATTAAATCCTTTGGAAGTTTATGCATCCATGGTACAGGGTGCCTTCGGAACCTCCAGAAAAACATGGATCACTTTACAGAATACGGCAATCTTACTGCTGATTTCCCTGGCGCTGACTCCGGCGTTTAAGATGAAATTCTGGAATATCGGCGGAGAAGGTCAGGTGCTCATGGGAGGTCTTGCTACTGCGGCCTGTATGATCTGCCTGGGAGATAAAGTTCCAAATGCGGTGCTGATCCTCCTTATGGTCATCTCCAGTATTGGAGCAGGCATCATCTGGGGCTTGATTCCGGCATTCTTTAAAGCAAAATGGAATACCAACGAGACACTTTCTACCTTAATGATGAACTACATTGCTACGCAGCTGGTAGCCTTCTTTATCATTGTATGGGAAGTGCCGAAGGGATCAGGAAAGATTGGTATCATCAATCAGAACTCCAATGCAGGATGGCTGCCGCAGGTGTTTGACTCCAAATATCTGCTGACCATCATCATTGCACTGATCGTTATGGTGTTCATGTACATTTACTTAAACTACACTAAGCAGGGATATGAAATTTCTGTTGTAGGAGAAAGCGAAAATACAGCAAAATATGTAGGAATCAAGGTATCAATGGTCATTATCCGAACCATGGTGCTTTCCGGTGCTGTTTGCGGTCTGGCAGGTCTTTTGCTTGTAGGTGGTATCAACCATACGGTAACAACGACCATTGCGGGCGGACAGGGCTTCACTGCGGTATTGGTATCCTGGATGTCCAAGTTTAATCCGTTGATCATGATGTTCTCCAGCACCCTCATTATTTTTATGAGCCGCGGAGCCGGGGAAATTTCTACAGCCTATGGTTTGAATCATTCCTATGCAGATATTCTGACAGGTATTATCCTGTTTTTCCTGATCGGATGTGAATTCTTTATTTCTTATCAGATCACATTCCGCAAAAAAACAGAAAAGGAGGCTAAATAATCATGTGGAATTTCTTATTAGCATTTATTCCCAGAGCCGTGGTACAGGGGATTCCTCTTCTGTATGGAAGTACAGGTGAGATTCTGACGGAAAAATCCGGAAACTTAAACCTTGGAATTCCGGGTGTTATGTATGTTGGAGCTATCAGCGGAGTTATCGGTTCCTTTTTTTACGAACATTCCATGAAAAATGCGGGTGCATTAAATCCGGTACTTGCCATCATGATTCCAATGCTGTGCTGCCTTTTAGGCTCCCTTTTGATGGGGCTTTTGTATTGCTTCCTGACAGTTAGCTTACGTGCCAATCAGAATGTCACAGGTCTTGCTATGACAACCTTTGGTGTGGGTTTTGGAAACTTCTTCGGAGGTTCTTTGATCAAACTGGTTGCCACAGATGTGCCTTCCATTACTCTGACAGCTACCAGTGCCTATTTCAGTAAAGCACTTCCATTTGCTTCAAAGCTTGGCTGGTTTGGAAAACTGTTCTTATCCTATGGATTTTTAGCGTACTTAGGAGTAGCCATTGCACTGGCAGCATCCTACTTCTTAAATCATACCCGCAAAGGGCTTCACTTAAGAGCGGTTGGAGAGAATCCAAACACTGCAGATGCAGCTGGTATCAATGTAACGAAATATAAATATGTGACCACCTGTGTCGGCTGTATGATCGCAGGCCTTGGCGGACTTTACTACGTCATGGATTATGCCTGCGGTGTATGGTCCAATGATGCTTTCGGTGACAGAGGATGGCTGGCCATCGCTCTTGTAATTTTTACCATCTGGCGTCCAAGCATCAGTGTGCTGGCATCCTTCCTGTTTGGTGGATTATATATTCTGTATCTGTATATTCCTACTGGTATGGATCACATGGAATTTCAGGAATTGTATAAGATGATTCCTTATGTGGTGACACTGGTAGTTCTGGTAGTTACCAGCATGAGAAGTAAGAGAGAGAATCAGCCGCCGGCAAGTCTGGGGCTCCCATATTTCAGGGAAGAGCGTTAAGAAACGCTCAATCCCTGTCAATGGCTCTTAAATGTTCTACGAGGATCTTTCGGATACCCGGGTACTGTCCAAGGCCCTTTACTACCGTCTTGGTTTCAAAGCCGGCAGCAACGAACTGGCTGTACCAGGATTCCGGATTATCCCCTGCCATATCATTTTTTGCATGATCTCCTGCCACAATCATAAACGGGGCAAGGATGACTTTCTTCGGGTTATATTCTTTGACCATCTTCATCAAAGTTTCCATGGATGGATAAGCTTCCACAGTACCTAAAAAAATGTTTTTAAAGCCCTGATCTTTAAAAGTATAGTCTAAAGCTGCATAAATGGCGTTAGCATAATGGGTCGTACCGTGTCCCATTAATACTAAAACTTCATCTTTTTGAAGGTCGGAAAATTCGTTTGTAATGGCATGGATGACATCTAAGCTGTCCTGCTCACTGGTAAGGAGCGGCTCCCCAAATGAAATGGAATGAAATTCATCCCGGAAGGAAAGCGCATCCTCCTTCATGAGATCATTTTCAATTCCGTTGATCACATGGGTGGGTTGCACCAGAACGTCGGTGATACCATCCTGCTTCATCTGTTCCATAGCTTCTTTTACTGTACAAATAGAAACACCATCCCGGTTTTTTAATTTCTTAATGATCATTTTGCTGGTCCATGCGCGGTAGAGTGCATAATCCGGAAATGCCGCTTTCATATCGTCTTCAATGGCATCAATGGTTACCTTTCGTGTGTCATTGTGGCTGGGGCCGAAGCTGACTGCCAGAATTGCTTTTTTTGTAGGGGTAGACATTGTTTTCTTTCCTCCGTATTGTGGGTTTAAATGTACATCTGCAATATACTTTTCCAGTGTGGAAATGTTTTTGGGAAGGGGCAGGGATGTTTTTAAAATCTGCTTTTTGCAGAGACTCTCAAAGAGCTCCAAAACAACAGGAGGCTCCAGATTGGTCTGTTTTAATGCGGCTTTATTGGAAAATACTTCCGCAGGAGTTCCGTGGATCAAAACCTTCCCCTCATGAAGGAGTATGACCTCATCTGCCCATTCATAAGCGTAGTTGACGTCGTGGGTCGCCATCAAAACAGTGATGCCCTGCGCTGTCATTCTGTCAACGATTTTGTTGACCATGACGGTATGCTTAGGATCCAACGCTGCCGCTGGTTCGTCTAAAAGGATAAGTTCCGGGTGCATGACTAAAATATCTGCGATGGAAACCTGCTTTTTTTGCCCGCCGCTTAAAGCATGGGTAGGCTTCCCGGAAAAGGGCGTGATCTCCAGTTCATCCATGACAGATTCCACTTCTTTTCGGGCGACTTCTTCAGAAACTCCAAGATTTAAAACTCCAAAGGAAATCTCCTGATAAACACTGGCGGAAAAAAGCTGATTGTCCGGATCCTGAAATACGATGCCGACTTTGCTTCTAAGATCTAAAAGACCTTTCTTTGTGTAGGAAAATTCTTCTCCGTCCCAGTATAATTTTCCGGACTGGGGCCTTAAAATACCGACACAGCTAAGGAAAAATGTGGATTTCCCGCTTCCGTTTGCCCCCATCAATGCAATTTTTTTGTTTCGTCTGATTTCCACTGACAGACCGTTTAGTGAATGGGAATGGTCGTCATCATAGGAAAAGTAAAGATTCTCTGCCTCTAACAGGATATCATTATTTTGTATCATAGGTAAAATTTCCTCCACAGGGCAAATAACAGTAATGCAGTGTCAAATAAAATGATTTCTGCCACGATTTTTTTCTTTGGTGGCCGGGTCTGTGATAGAACACGGATGGTTCCGTCGTAGCACCTGGCTTCCATGGAATCAAAAAGTTTTCCGGAGCGTGTTACAGAGCGGATCATTAATGCGCTGCCAAGCATTCCGAAGGACTTTAAGGCAGTTTTATAATCTCTGTTGCCAAGACGGCAGTTCTGGGAGGTGGTAATGGCTGAGGCAGTATCCAGTAACACAAAAATAAAGCGATAGATCAAAAGCATCAGCTCGATCAAAAGCCTCGGACAATGTAAAAATCTCAAAACCTCCAGAATATCCGGCATGGGCGTTGTAAATGACAGGAAATACAGGCACGATACGCTGCCAAGAGCAGTCAGAATCAGCTGCAAACTGTAAATAAGAGAATACGAGCTTGTGGTAAGATACCATGTCCCTAAAGGAATTGCAAAAAGATCCATGGGAGTGCGGCTTAAATGCAGCATGATGGCAAAGGTGCTTAGTAGTAAAAAGGTCAGCGGTATTGTCAGAAAATGCAAATAACGGGAAAGGGGGATTCCTCCTTTCCAAACGGTAAGAATCCCCATCGCCAAAAGGACGATACATGCCACTGCAATGGAACGACTCATGACACAGATGAACAGTGTCATCATTGCAAAGGCAAATTTTTCGCCTGCGTTTTCATATCGAAGCCTGGAGTTGTAACAAAGCTTGTCTATAACGACCATGATTCATCCTTCATCCATTTTTTACGTTCAACAAAACGTCCCATGAGAAACGCTATGATACCTACACCGATACCGGTCTGGATACAAAAGAAAAGGCTTTCCACTTCTCCGGGAAGCTCTCCGCCGATGAGTTTTTCCAGAATTGGAGTTGCCCATGGTTCATAGGAACTGTCTACCTCTTCTACTACTACGCTTCCGGCATCATCGGAGCCGCCAAACTCTGCGTCCTTTAAAACAAACAGCGGAACGAGAGCGATTAAAAATACTGCAAGAATTGCGATCAAAACTGTCTTCTTCATATTATTTTCTCTCCTTTAAAAATCCAATGGCACGAAGCTCCGGTTTGGCATAGGTTTCCAGTCCAATCACAATAATCATGGTAAGGATTCCCTCAATGATAGCCAGCGGAACCTGGGTAGGTGCAAAGACCAGCATAAATTTACCTAAGGCACCACCAAAGGTAGTGTCGGCATGATGTGCCAGTGCAAGCTGTGCGGCTGTAATACAATAGGTAAAAAGATCACCCAGAGCAGCGGCAAGAAAGACACTGAACTTTCTGTTAAAATTCAGTTTTTCACAAAGTTTATAAATCCCATAGGATACAAAAGGTCCGGCAATGGCCATGGAAAAAGTATTGGCCCCAATGGTGGTAAGGCCGCCGTGTGCCAGCAAAATAGACTGGAACAATAAAACGATGAGGCCTAAAATAGAAACTGCAGCCGGTCCGAATAAAATGGCACCCAGGCCTGTTCCAGTCATATGGGAACAGCTTCCTGTCACAGATGGAATCTTCAGTGAAGAGATCACGAAGATAAATGCACCGGACATTGCCAGTAATGTGATCAGATTTCGGTGTTTATTTAATTTTTTCTGAATTGAGAAAAATCCTGCGATCAGGAAAGGGATGCATAAGACTCCCCATGCGATACAGAATCCTCCCGGAAGGTAACCTTCCATAATGTGCATGGCATTTACCTGTGGTACAATGCCAAAGGCAAGTGAAAGTGCACATGCCCAGATCAATAGATGTTTTTGTTTTTTACTCATTTTTTTCTCCCTTCTGACTGTAGTAATGCAATTTACCGTAAAATACGGCAAAAAAATACCTGCAGGGCGAAACCCGACAGGCTATCAGAAGAACAAGAGGTTATAGCTTTGTCCGCAATGCGGTAGAATTGATCTGCTATGAGCCAACCTGTTCTTACACAAGGCCATCGTTCGTAACCTGTGTAAATCGCATGCACAAGGCAGGTCTTCTGACTCGGGTGTCCACACTGTGTTTTGCCTTCCCGGTTTCCCAGTGGCATTGTAAAATACAGCTCCTCCCATACAGCGGCGTGACCGTGTGAGCTTTTCACTCAACTTCCCTATTCTCCCATACCCGGCTATACAGCCCGGCACAGACACCTTTGTACATTCAATTCTGTTTTTATAGTAACGACATATGAAAAAAATGTCAATGCGATTTCTGAGATAGGAACACAAAAAAACTTTGATAAATATGAGATAGCAAGACTTTTATTGTGGCAGTTGTCATTGTAAAGGTCTTTTTTTATACCTGTCAGACACAGTAAGATCCATGAAAACACTGTTTCACTAAAGGATTTTGAAAAGATAAAAAACAACAGCCACAATAAATGCGCTGCGAAAAAAGGAGGAAAAATGTTTAACAAAGGAATGTTTCAACAAACGAGTCAGTCACAAACAAGTGGGGATGAACAGTTTGTGCAGCAGGGGAAAAAGAAACCGGCAAATTTGGGAAAAGGGTTAAAGATGATCCCGGTATTCTTTCTTGGGTTGTTTCTCATATTTTCACTTCTTCAATGTGTTTATTCCTTAGAAGAAGATGAATATGCAGTCATTCGCACCTGGGGGTATGTACAGGTGGAAGAAACACCGGGTATTAAGTTTAAACTTCCTTATATTCAGAATGTATATAAGGTAAGGTGGTAACAAAACCGGGAGAATATCGTGTCATTAAACAATTCGGTAAGATCGTCCGGGTGGAGGAGAATGATGGCTCTTCCTATGGCGTCAGCTTTAAGATTCCGGTAATTCAGTCAGAGACTGTGATTAGTTCTAAAGTAAGGTTGAGTGACTTACCGGCCAGTGATGTGATGATTTCTGATAAGAAATCCGTGATTTCAGATTGCTTTGTCATGTGGAAGATTGAGGATCCTGTGAAGTTTATCCAGAAATTAAGCGGTTCCGTACAGAATGCGGAATCCCGTATCAGTTTCAATGTATATAATGCGTCGAAAAATGTAATCAGCAGCTTAACGCAGGAGGAAGTGATCTCGGGACGTGACGGAGAACTGGCTCAAATTTTAACAGAACGTCTTGGCACGAATCTGGAAGCCTATGGAATTAAAGTGGAGAAAATTGAGACCAAAATATAAAGTTTAAAAAGTTCAATAAAAAATTTAAAAAGTTGTTGACAAAGAAAGCTATGTATGATAAATTAATCGAGCTGTCGCAAATGACAACAATGAAATAAAGATTTATGAATGCCTTCTTCGAAAGAGCAAAAAATAAATAAAAAAAGTTGTTGACAAATAAAGACAGATATGATAAATTAATCAAGCTGACGCATGAGCGAAAGCAAAAGAACATGAACATTGATAACTAAACAGTAAAAACCAGTTTTGATCAAAA
>CALZFY010000054.1:0-15465 GCA_945786935.1 uncultured Lachnoclostridium sp. | reverse complement strand
TACCAGATATGAGGAGGCCAATGCTGTGATCTTTGGGGGCGGATTGTTTCTCCAGATTCTGGGAGGCGGAATCTTTGCATGTATCGTGGAAGAGCTTAGCCATCGTGGAGTCACCTACCTTCGTATGAAACATTACTGGGGAAAGAAAAATGCCATGATCTTTTCCGCTCTTGTATTTGGAATTTATCATTTCAATGTAGTACAGGGAATCTATGCATTTATCCTGGGACTGTTTTTCGTCTGGCTATATGAACGCTATGACAGTCTGTGGGCACCCATAGTTGCCCATATGTCTGCAAATTTATGTGTGATCCTTTTGGGTTCCAGTGAAGTGGTGAACCGTGCCCTGAATAATAAGGTAGGCTACAGTCTCATCACCTGTATTTCCTTCCTTGTTTTCTTCAACGGATGGAAATGGATGAAACAGACCAACCCTTTGGTAGAGCTGGAATTTGTAGAAAAGGAACCGGATACCTTAAATCAGCTTGCAAAAGAGTATCAGGAGCAGGAAAGAAAGGATGATTGATTTTGAAAAAAGATAAATTTGAGGAATATATTTATTTCATGCTGGCAGGCTTCGGTGCCATCTCCTTAAGCATTCTGTTCTTTTTTCTGCTGTTTAAGATGGATACCGTATTCTACTATCTGAAGGCTGCCATCGACACCCTGATGCCATTTATCATTGGCTGTGTCATGGCATACCTGATCTATCCCATCAGCCAGGCCATTACGGCTTATCTTGATAAGGTGACAGGGGAAAAGCATAAAAAGTTTTCCCAGACTGTAGGAATTTTTCTGGGGCTTTTGTTATTTGGACTGGCAATCTATCTGCTGCTTTGGATGCTGCTACCTCAGCTTCTGGATAGCATCACCTCCATTGTGGTGGGAATGCCTTCCATGGTAGACAGCTTATCAAGGTGGATGACAGGACTTTTACAGGATAACCCCAGATTACAGGAAACGGCAAATCTTGCACTGAAAAGCTCTTCCACACAGCTGGAAATGTGGCTCAGTGATACCCTGATCCCGAAGGCGCAGGAACTGATTACAACATTATCTGCCAGTGTGATCTCTGTGTTTGGGTTCCTGTTTAACTTTATTATCGGAATCATTGTCTGTATCTATGTGCTAAGCTCTGCAGACAAGTTAAAGCGTCAGGCAAAAATGGTGGTAAGTGCCATTGCCCCCAAAAAACATATCGATGCCATTTTTGAGATCACCTATGAAATGGATCAGTGTTTTGGCGGATTTATCAGAGGCAAGCTGTTGGATTCCCTGATTATCGGTGTGATCTGCTTTGTATGTGTGTCATTGATGAAAATGCCCTATCCTGTGTTGATCAGTACCATTGTAGGAGTGACAAATATCATTCCGTTTTTCGGCCCCTTTATCGGTGCAGTTCCGGGCGTGATTTTGATCTTAACAGTAAATCCCATTCAGGCACTGTATTTCATTATCTTTGTAGTGATCCTGCAGCAGTTTGACGGAAATATTTTAGGACCGGCCATTTTAGGTCAGAGCACGGGACTTGGAAGCATCTGGGTATTGTTTTCCATTCTGATCTTCGGAGATCTGTTTGGATTTGTAGGAATGGTCATCGGTGTACCGACCTTTTCTGTCCTCTATTTCCTCATCAGCAAATATGTATTCCGGAAGCTGAGGGAAAAGGAGATGGATACAGTGGTGGAGGATTATCGCTCCCGTTATCCGGACAGACGTCAGGAACGTGATGCTAGAAATGTACAGAAAAATCTGGGAAAAGCACAGAGACTGGAAAAATGGGGAAAATTTGTTGGGAAATTTAAGAAATAGGTAGTAAGCCAAGGGGGACAGGTTTCTCGACTCCGTATTGAGTCGAGAAACCTGTCCCCCTTGATTATTTTCTATTGGTTTTTCTCATAAATGAGGCGTAAGCCCTTTAACAGCAGTTCATTGTCGTAGATGATCGTTTCTTCACAGTGGGGAATGATCACTTTTGCAAGTCCGCCTGTGGCAATGACAGTCATATCTTCCCGTCCCAGCTCCTTTTTGATCCGGCGGATCATACCATCGACACAGGAAGCATTTCCGTAGATCATACCGCTTTTCATACAGTCAATGGTGTTGCGTCCGATGAGTTTTTTTGGCGGCTCCACGCTGATGTGGGGAAGCTGTGCAGTTCTGGAGGTTAAGGAGTCCATGGAAACACGGATTCCCGGCATGATCATACCCCCACGGTAGCGTTTTTCCTCATCAACCACAGAAATGGTGGTAGCAGTTCCCATATCAATAAAGATCAAAGGCACGGGATATTCGTGGATGGCAGCTACAGCATCCACTACCAGGTCACTTCCTACAGAAGCCGGGTTGTCCATCAAAATATTCAGTCCGGTTTTGACACCCGGTCCTACTACCAGCACCTGTCCGGAAATGATCTTTTCCGCAGAAGCCTTCAGCACATTGGTCAGCGGCGGCACAACAGAGGAGATGATTCCTCCGCTTACCTGATCCGGGTGAATGCCGTAGATTTCCAGCACGTTCTTTAAGCTGATGGCATATTCCAGTTCGGTTTTTGTGTGGTCAGTGGAAACACGTTCCACAAACAGCACTTCTTCTTCATCAAAGCATCCCACGACGATGTTTGTATTTCCAATATCTATTGCTAAAATCATAATATCCCTCTCCTTTGGCCAAATGCGGTAAACGAACAGATACTGCCTTGGCTAGACTTTGAAATGAATATTGTAAGTGTAGCACCAGAACTTGTAAAATGCAACGGATTTTGTTATACTAAACATAGCTATAAACAAGAGGATAGAAACATGTTAAAAGAAAAAACAATTATCCTGGGTGTCAGCGGAAGCATCGCAGCCTACAAGATTGCAAGTCTTGCCAGTGCTCTGGTGAAGCTCCATGCAGATGTCCATGTGATCATGACAAAAAATGCAACCAATTTTATACATCCCATTACATTTGAAACCTTAACGGGAAATAAATGTCTCATCGACACCTTTGACCGCAATTTTGACTACAGCGTAGAGCACGTGGCTCTTGCAAAGAAAGCGGATGTGGTTCTTGTGGCACCGGCTTCTGCCAATGTCATCGGAAAAATGGCTCACGGTCTGGCAGATGATATGCTGACAACGACCATTCTCGCCTGCCAGTGCCCGAAGATCGTGGCACCGGCCATGAATACAAGGATGTTTCGCAATTCCATCGTGCAGGACAATATGAAGCTTTTAAAATGCTATGGTATGGAAGTAATCGATCCTGCCACAGGGTACCTTGCCTGTGGAGATACAGGAGAGGGAAAGATGCCGGAACCGGAACTTTTGCTTCAGTATATTTTAAAAGCACTGGTAGCCAAAAAGGATCTGGAAGGAGTCAGGGTTCTTGTGACAGCAGGTCCTACCAGAGAGGCACTGGATCCGGTGAGATATATTACCAACCATTCTACCGGAAAAATGGGATATGCCGTGGCCAAAGCAGCTGCCATGAGAGGAGCCAACGTCACACTGGTAAGCGGCCCTACAGAGCTTATCCCCCCGCCATTTGTAAAGGTGGTAGATGTGGTAAGTGCCGAGGAGATGTTCCAGGCTGTGACTTCCCGGTCAAATAAACAGGATATTATCATTAAGGCTGCCGCAGTGGCGGACTATAGACCGGTAAATGTTTCAGACCAGAAGGTTAAGAAAAAAGACGGGGAAATGAGCATTGCCCTGGAAAGAACGAGAGACATTCTGGCATATCTTGGAGAGCATAAAAAAGAAGGACAGTTCCTGTGCGGATTCTCCATGGAAACTGAAAATATGCTGGAAAATTCTGTGGCCAAGCTGGTGAAGAAAAATCTGGATATGGTCATTGCAAATAATCTGAAAGTGGAAGGCGCCGGATTTGGTACCAATACCAATATTGTGACAGTCATTACAAGAAAAGGCGGACAGCAGCTTCCGCTGATGAGCAAAGATGAGGTGGCAGATAGAATTTTAGATGCCATTCTAAAAGAGAGAGCTTCAAGGTAAGTTCCTCGGAATGATCGAATAATGAAAAAGCAGGTTCCAGAAAGAACCTGCTTTTTGTATTTGAATTGGAAACAATATAGAAAGCTGGTATTTTATGTAAGATTCCATGCATCTTATGTAAGAGATGATCCTCCTGTATATTTTCATGCTACCATGTGCTTACAAAGATATACAGAAGGAGGAAATATTGATATGAAAAAGGCAAAAACAAAAGCTTTGCTGATGGCTGCTTTGATGGTCTGCGGTTTACCGCTGCAGGTAAATGCAGGACAGTTAGAAGTAGAGACAAGCGATGTGATTACTGTTGTAAATAACTGCGTTCCCTATTTGATTGGGTTTGCAGTCGTTGCAGTCATCGCCATTGTGATCAGCATTCTGGCGAGAAAACAGGAAGTAAGAAAACGAAAGATGATCCGTGGACAATCCCTTGTGGCAAGTATCATAGCCCTTGTGGTTGTGGGAAATCTGCTTTGTGTAGGTCCATTGAGATCCCTGCTTGACGTAGTTGCAAATCCGGTGAAGGAGATCAGCAGCGAAACAAGAGCAGAAGCAAACGAACTGATTGCAGAAATTGCAGCAGAAGGTATGGTGCTTGTAAAAAATGATGGCACATTGCCTCTTTCTTCCGATGTGAAGAAGCTGAATGTATTCGGATGGGCATCTACTCAGCCTTGCTATGGAGGCACAGGCTCCGGCGCAGTAGATACATCCAATTGTGTGACACTGTTACAGGGTCTTGAAAATGGCGGTTATGAACTGAACAAAAGCTTAGAGGAATTTTATACCTCTTATGCAACAGCTCGAGGAGAGGCAACCATGTCCTATGTTGACTGGACACTTCCGGAGCCTACAGCGGATTCCTATTCAGAGGAGCTTTTAACAGAGGCAAAGGAATTCTCTGATACCGCACTGATCGTCATTACCCGTGTTGGTGGAGAAGGTACAGATCTTCCGACGGACTTTGGTGCGACCAATGAAGACGGAAGCCCTGTATATACTTATCAGAATAACAGTATAGAATATAATGATTTCGAAGCTGGCCAGCATTATCTGGAGCTTAGTCAGACAGAAAAAAATATGGTGGAGCTTGTATGTGACAACTTTGAACATGTGGTTGTTGTGATCAACAGTGCCAATGCCATGGAGCTTGGATGGGTAGAAGAATATGACCAGATCGGCGGTGTCATTACCTGTCCGGGAGCCGGAGAAAATGGTTTTGCAGCCCTTGGAGAAATTTTAAATGGAGAGATAAATCCATCCGGTAAGCTGGCAGACACTTATGTATATGATTTGACAGCTACCCCGGCTTTTGCAAATTTTGGTGATTTCACCTACGAAAACATGGATGAATACGGCTGGCTTGAGAAAAATCCATTTACCGGTGATACAAAAGTCAACGATGTGAATTTTGTAGACTATGTGGAAAATATTTATGTTGGATATAAATTCTATGAAACAGCATACGTCGAGGCCGAAGAAAATGGTATGGACTTTGACTATGAGAAAGCAGTACAGTATCCATTTGGATACGGACTTTCCTATACAGAGTTTGAACAGAAGATCACAGGCTTTGAAGCAACAGCGGAGGGATTCCGGATTTCTGTAGAGGTTACCAATACGGGAGATACCGCAGGAAAAGAAGTTGTAGAGCTGTATTACAATCCGCCATATACCAATGGTGGCATCGAAAAATCTGCAGTGAACCTGCTTGATTTTGCAAAAACAAGAGAACTGGAACCGGGTGAGAGTGAAGAAGCAACCTTTGAGATTCTTGCTGAGGAAATGGCTTCTTTTGATGACCTGAATAGAGGCTGCTATGTACTGGAAGCAGGGGACTATGAGATTTCCGTTCGTTCTGATTCCCATACAGTCCTTGCAGCAGAAACCTATACGGTAGATCAGGACGTGGTGTATGATGAACAGAATCCAAGGAGCAGTGATAAAGAAGCTGCCACAACACAGTTTGACTTTGCAAGGGGCGATGATGTTACTTACCTTAGCCGTAAGGATGGATTCGCAAATTATGAAGAAGCAGTGAAAGCTCCTGAAAACTTTACCATGAGCGAGGAGCGCAAAGCAAATTATCAGAATATTACCAATTATGATATTGAAGGAATGAATGATGGTTCCGATGAGATGCCTGTGACTGGTGCATTAAATGGTATCATGCTCAAAGACCTGCGTGGAAAAGACTATGACGATCCAATGTGGGATTCTTTACTGGATGAGTTAAGCATCAGTGATATGTCTACACTCATTTCAGGAGGCGGATATCAGACCACAGCCATTGAATCCATTGGAAAGGTAGCAACCACCGACAATGATGGTCCTGCAACCATTTACAATAACTTTACCGGAGCTTCCGGCAATGCTTATACCACAGAGGTTATGGTTGCCAATACCTGGAATAAGGAACTGGCAAAGAGCATGGGTGAAAGTGTTGGAAAAGAAGCTGACGAAATGGATGTATCCGGCTGGTATGCCCCAGCGATGAACATTCACCGTACAGCCTTTGGCGGAAGAAACTTTGAATACTATTCAGAGGACAGTGTTCTGTCCGGAAAAATGGCCGCTGCAGAGATTGCAGGAGCAAATGAGTATGGCGTATACAGCTACATCAAGCATTTTGCAATGAACGACCAGGAAACCAACCGAATCTATCAGGTATGTACCTGGTCAACAGAACAGGCTATCCGTGAAAACTATTTGAAGGCTTTTGAAATTGCAGTTAAAGAAGGCAAGACAGGAGCAGTCATGGATGCCCACAGCTTCATTGGTGATAAGTGGTGTGGTGCAAGCTATGAATTAAATACTCAGGTTCTTAGAAATGAATGGGGATTTGAAGGATTTGTTTCTACCGATATGTTTGCCGGTTATGGATATTACGATGCAGACGTGGCAATCCGTTCCGGAGTAGACAGTATGTTAAATCCAATGAATGCGCAGGATGCAACCGTTACAGACCTGACAAGTGCGACCTCAGTTAAAGCAATGCGTAATGCCTGCCATAACATTCTATACACAGTTGTAAACAGCAGGGCATATGACGGAGATGTTCAGGAAGAGATGGTACTCTGGAAGAAGATCATGTACAGTGTTGATGTGGCAGCAGTAGTGATCCTTGTGGGAGCAGAGATCTTGATGATCAAAAAATTCCGCAAAAACGAACAGAATCAGTAGTAAAATCAGGAAGTTAGTGCCTTTTCAGGCACTGACTTTCTGTGTTATATTAGAGAAAACAGTATCTGGAAGGTACTGAATAGACATTATTATTGTAGAAGAAACGGTCATTGGGTTTGTGGGGATGTGTTATGTATAAGATTGCAGTTGTAGAGGATGAAGAGAAACAGGTTCAAAAAATAAAAAAATACCTGCACCAGTATGAAAAGGAAAATATGGTTGATTTTGATCTTACGTTCTTTTCCGATGGGGATGAAATCGTAGAGAAATATGATTGCTCCTATGACCTGATCCTCATGGATATTATGATGCAGTTTATGGATGGAATGACTGCTGCAGAAGAGATTCGTAAGAAGGATGAAACGGTCATGATCATTTTCACCACCAATATGGTGAATTTTGCCATCAAAGGGTATCAGGTGGGTGCTTTTGATTATATTTTGAAGCCTATCACCTATTTTCAGCTGGAAAAAAGTATAAGTCGGGCTCTGAAAAAGCTGAACAAAGAAGATACCACCACTTACATAAACATTGGTTCCAATTCCAATACCCAGAGGCTTGCACTGAAAGAAATTCTGTATATTGAAAGCTATGCCCATTATCTGACCTTTTATACGATCAGGGGAGAGTTCACGGTATATATGCGGTTAAAGGATGTGGAGGATGCACTGGAGAGTAAAAAATTCTTTCGGATAAGCAAGAGTATCATTGTGAATTTTAGATATGTGGATGGCGTGGAGCAGGGCTGTTGTGTGATTGGAAAAAATAAATTGCCGGTCAGCAGGTCTAAGAAGAAAGAGTTTATGGAGCAGTTAACCTATTATATGTATAACCATTCCTGATTTTTGTCGGGAGTCAGAAAAGATTTAAGGAGAAATTCAATGGAGATGCAATTAGAAAATATCCCCAGATATTATACGATCATTGCACAGATCATGTCTTGCTGGGTCTTCTTTTTTCTGTTTAAACATAAGCAAAGCATTTTGAAAATCGTATTATACACAGCCGTTGTATCCTGTCTCGAAGTGCTGTATTTATGGATCAGTGAAAGCAGCCCCGCATGGTTTTGGCCGGCAAATATGCTTATCCTGTTTTCCATCATGTTTCTGTATATGAAACTTGTCATTGACCGTTCCGGCAGGACAGTATTTTATTACACAACCAAGGCGTTTGTAGTAGCGGAATTTATTGCTGCCCTTGAATGGCAGATCGTTTATTACTACAAATGGCATATTGTTTTTTCGGAATGGACATTGGGAATGATAACCATACTGTTCTATGGAGTATGTCTGGCGGTCCTGTATTTTTGGGAAAGGCAGTGGGGAAGTGAATCGAAGTATATTGAGATATCCATACAGGAGGATATCATTGCTGCAGCCATCGTAGTTTTAATATTCCTGCTCAGTAATATTGGATTTCTGAAACCGGATACCCCTTTTTCTGCCGGTGCCCTGTTAGATCTGTTTACCATACGTACGGTTTCAGACCTGATGGGTATGGTTCTTCTCTTTGCATTTCAAAGCAGGATCACCCAGATTGAAATGCGTAACAACCTGGCGATTATGGACCGCAACCTCAGGGAACAGTACAATAAATATCGAAACTATCAGGACAGTATCAATCTGATCAATATGAAATATCATGATCTGCGTCATCAGATGGAGAATCTGAAGGAACAGGTCAAAGGGAAAGAGCAGATGCTTCTGATCAACAACATTGAGTCAGAGCTTCGGGAGTACAGACCTTATTTTCAAACAGGCAATGATGTATTAAATGCACTGTTAGACAGCCGCCGTTCCCTATGGAATAACAACCAGATTACCATTACTGCCGTGGCGGACGGGAAACTTCTGAATTTTATGAATGTTGCAGACATCTGTACCATCATCGGAAATTCCCTGGATAATGCCCTAGAAAGTGTAACCCTCATAGAAGATGTGGATAAAAGGCTGATCCATATTGAGATTACGGAACAGAAAAATCTTGTATTGATCGTGGTGGAAAATACCTGTGAGCATCATGTGGAATTTGAAAACGGAATACCCAAAACCACCCATAAAGATAAAAAGAATCATGGATACGGAACCAGAAGTATTTTACAGGTTGTGCAAAAATATGACGGCAGCGTTGTGTTTGACCAGACGAAAGACTGGTTTTCCATGAAGATCTTATTACCGAAAAGATAAGCCGGATTTGTCCTTTTATGTAAAGAATCCTGCATTTGGTGTAAGAAGTAAATCCTTCGTGATGGAATGTGATATATAGATACTATCAACAATCCATTCGCGAAGGATTATTTTTTAGGAGGAAATCTTATGGCTGAAAAGATACTGCTCATATCGGGCATTGTAACGGCAATTTTAACAGTTCTTTTCTTTGCAGTATGCATATGGAAGAGAAAAGAAATTGCAAAGAATTTATCAAAAGCAAGAAAAGCAGGCACAGTAATCTTAAGCATTATTCTTATTATTGCAACTACCGCAAATTTTGTGGGATTACAATTTACAAATCTCATTAATCAATATTTTACATCCATTGACTTAAATGATGCGAATATTCAAAAGGTAAGAAACGACAGTACTGAAACTGCGAAGGCTCTCGCAGATGAGGGATTTGTACTTTTGAAAAACGAAAATAATGTTTTACCGCTGGCAGGAAAGCAGGTAAACGTATTTGGTTACAGCTCCATTGATATCAACTTTGGCGGAACCGGCTCCGGTTCAGGAAGCGATGAATATAACATTGGTTTCTATGAAGGTCTTGCCAATGCTGGAATTGAGGTAAATGAGGAACTGAAAGAATTTTACCAGCAGGCTTACACCAAAAAGCAGGATACCAATGCTTTGGTGATGATTGGTGGAGATTATAACAATTATGAACCTGCAAAAGCAGATTACAGTGATGAAATCCTGACCAATGCAAAGGAATACTCAGACACTGCACTGATCGTTCTTACAAGAAACGGCGGGGAAGGCGGAGATCTTCCTATGGATACTGCAGCGTATGCAGGCGGCGCAGCCGGAGAACACTATCTGGAATTGAACCAGAATGAAAGAGATATGGTAGCCATGGTAGAAGAAAACTTCGAAAACGTGGTAGTCATTATTAACTCCAGCAATGCAATGGAACTTGGATTCATTGATGAGGACAGTGTAGATGCGGCTCTCTGGATTGGTGGTCCGGGCTGTGAAGGCTGTAACAGTTTAGGACAGATCCTCACAGGTGAGGTCAATCCTTCCGGAAGACTTGCAGATACCTATGCTTATGACTTAACAAGCAATCCAAGCTATTACAACTTTGGACAGTTCCTTTTTGAGAACACAGACAACAAGTATTCTCTGATCTTTGAAAATCCAAGCGTATTCAACGGAGAAAACTATGCATATGCGGACTATGCAGAAGGCATTTATGTAGGATACCGTTACTATGAAACCCGTTGGATCGATAATGAAACCAATGAATGTGATGAAACTGCTTATGAGGCAAACGTACAGTATCCATTTGGTTACGGATTGTCTTACACAGAATTCGAACAGAAAATTACAGATTTCACAGACGACGGAGATACCATCACTCTGGAGGTTACTGTAACAAACGTAGGCGATACAGCCGGAAAAGATGTTGTACAGATCTATTATACTGCACCATATTATCTGGGTGGAATCGAAAAATCCTTTGTAAATCTGGAAGACTTTGGAAAGACACAGATCTTAAATCCGGGAGAGAGTGAAACCATCAGCTTTACTTTCAAATATGAGGATATGGCTTCTTATGATTACAGCGGACATGGCTGCTATGTGTTGGAGCATGGCGATTATGAAATCAAACTGATGAACAATTCCCATGACCTCATTGACAGCAGAACAGTTACTGTTGCAAAAGATGTTATTTACGATGAATCAAATCCACGTTCCACAGACGAAGTTGCTGCTGTAAACCAGTTTGATGACGTATCCTATGGAAATGACGTGGTATATGTTTCCCGTGCGGATTGGGAAGGTACCCTTCCTACAGAACGTCCTGCAAATAAAAATGCATCTGCAGAGTTAATTGAAGAAATTGAAAATCAGGGACTGACAGAAGCACAGCTTGATAAGGAAACTGAAGATATTGTTGTTGCAGATCATGGATTAACCATTGAGGATGTCAAAGGCCTTGATTATGATGATCCGAAGTGGTCCGAACTGTTAGAACAGCTTAGCGTGGATGAGATGGTAAATCTCATTGCAAATGGTGGTTATGCGACTGCAGCTGTGGAAAGCATTGGAAAATTAGCCACCTTAGATCAGGATGGACCTCAGGGTGTAAACAGCTTGATTTCCGACAATGTCAAGGGTGTTGTATTCCCGGCAGAAGTAGTGGTTGCTGCAACCTTTAATAAAGAACTGGCAGAAGAAATGGGTCGTTCCCTTGGAAGCGAAGCTGCTGAATACGGTATTGCAGGTCTGTACGGACCGGCGATGAATACACATCGTTCTCCGTTTGGAGGCCGTTGCTATGAATACTATTCAGAGGATGGAGTTCTTGCAGGAAAAATTGCTGCAGCTTTCGTAAGAGGTGCAAATGAGTCTGGAATCTACTGCTATATGAAGCATTTTGCTATGGATGAACAGGAAACAGAACGTCTGGATATCAGCATTTTCTGTACAGAACAGGCAATGCGTGAATTATACTTCAAGCCATTTGAAATTTGTGCAAAAGAAGGCGGAGCGACTGCGGTTATGGCTTCTGACAGCTTTATCGGCGGAACCTGGGCCGGAGAAAGAGAAGAACTGATGAATACAGTACTTCGTGATGAATGGGGCTTTGATGGTAT
The DNA here is from genome assembly GCA_945786935.1 of uncultured Lachnoclostridium sp. Taxonomy (GTDB): domain Bacteria; phylum Bacillota; class Clostridia; order Lachnospirales; family Lachnospiraceae; genus HGM12587. The sequence continues at coordinate 3,468 of CALZFY010000054.1, read as the reverse complement.
GGTGATCACCGACTTCGTAACCAGCAACAGTAAGAATGCAGACCGTGCAATCAGAAGTGGTACAGATTTGAGTTTAACAACTCTTGGAAACCTTACACCATCTAATCTTTCTACAGATTCAGCTGCCGGACGCCAGGCACTTAGAACTGCTTGCCATAATATTTTATACACCATCGCAAATAGTGATGCACAGAATATTTCCAAGGTTCCTTTCCCAACATGGACCATGTTGTTTGTCCTTCTGGATGTGGTTGCTCTTGGGGGCGCAGGCATCCTGGCATTTTATAAGAAAAAAAGTATTATTTCTATAGAAGAGGAATCATAATATTCTGAAAAACATCCCACATCATATAGGTGTGGGATGTTCTTATTTACATCTAAGTGATTTAGAATGTCTGAATGTATTGAAATTGGAAAAATGTTCTGGAGCAGGATGATCATGAGATAAATAAAAGATTGCAGTGAAGAGTGGGAAGATTCTCATGTCCTGGTCATCTGTCACATGCTAAGAGTTCCTTGCTAACTCTTAACATGTAATGATGAACCTTACAGTATTATTGAGAAAAGAAAAGTGTTAGTTGTATATATCTAACTGACCGCTACTGTTTACGGTATCCTTAGCATAGCATTCTTTTTCATTTTTTCGACACTATTTACATAAAATGTTTGTTTTATTACATAAAATACAGATAAGATATTTATCGTTATATCATAGACAGGCAATATCTATGATACAGATCAATCCGGTTTCAGCTCCAGATGATATCCCAGATTTCTCGCTGCAACAATGGAGAAATCTGTTATAAGGAAAGAACCATGCTCCTCGGACACGATGGATCGTTCCATCTGGCAATCGCAAATGGAAAACCATTGCTCTGGGGTCTTGGTGTATATCATGGAAAACAGGGAACAGGGGTATCCGTGGAGGCAAAGGTTCGTGCCGGAGAGATCACCACTTTGTGCTGTACCCAGACCATTGACGGAAAAATGAAATTTATTATCACAGAAGCGGAGTCCACCAATGCCCAGATCATGACCATTGGAAATACCCAGACCCATGTAAAATTCAAAAAGGATCCGGATTCTTACATGGATGAATGGTTTGCGGAATTCCCAACCCATCATTTCGCCATGAGTGTGGGGCATAACGGATCTTTGTTTGAAAAGGTCGCAGATGTATTGGATATTCCGTGTGTAACATTGGACAAATAGCAGGAGGAAAATAGAATGATCAAAGGATTTAAAATGAAACTTTACGAGGGACAGGAAGCAGAATATGAGAGAAGACACAATCTTCTCTGGCCGGAAATGAAGGATATGATCCATGAATACGGCGGAAAGAATTATACGATTTTTCTGGATCGGGAGACACTGACCCTGTTTGGATATATTGAGATCGAGGATCCCGAAAAGTGGGCTAAGAGCGCAGACACCCAGATCAATCGCAAGTGGTGGGATTACATGGCGGACATCATGGAAACAAACCCGGATAACAGCCCTGTTTGTGTTGATCTTGTAAATGTATTTCATCTGGATTAACAGGTTACTGAATATCTGATGCCTGATATACTGCAGACTTGACTTCCGTAAAATTGACAGGTCTTGGATTACCGTCTGAAATGGCAGATTACATCGGTGGGGGTGATGAATTCTCCTGTCCATATATGTACTTATGGAACCCAATTGATGTAGGTGCATTGGCAGGTTATACATCTGTTGCTTTAGTAGAAGGAACAATTTCCGGTGCAGAAGGTGACACATTTACTTGTGCAATGGGTGATTATGAAGTAGTTGCAGCAGGTGATGGCGGTACAGAAATCATTGTAGGACCTCCATTCGCATTTACTCTGGACAACATCGCAGAGTGGAAAACAGTATATTAAACATATCGTATTTTTATTTATCTGAAATTATCTTTTATTATGAATAGCTTAGAGGGTATCCCACAGTTTCGGCTGTGGGATATTCTTGTATCACCCTCTTGAAGCACTCAGATATGAATAGTTAAAAGAATACGAAAAACCTGCTGTCCGGGGAAATATGCATTCTCCGGGACAACAGGTTTTATAGATTCTATGAAATTATCGTTTCAATGCTTTTGCCAATGTAAAGGAAATGATGCCTGACAGGATACCGCATAATCCGGCTTCAATGGCTCCCTGGATACCAACCAGTGCGATGACAAATGCCAGTGGATTGGATGCGCCCAAAGAGGTTACCAGACCTTGAATGTATTCTGTGTGATAGAAGATGGCAATTAAAGCTCCCATAAAGAGGATCGTATTTAAGATCGGGCAGGAAAATCCTGCAATATAATAGGATACCTTTTTGCACTTTGTCTTCTGCAGTACCTGAAAGATCAGTCCGCATAAAAATCCTTCGATGATACGTGGGATGAAACACAGGATCACCACTCCAAAAGGGTTTACCTGTAAAAGGATGGCTCCCATTCCGCTGCCGGAAAGTGCCAGGCATAAGCTGGTGGCGCCAAATACAAATCCTAAGATTGCTCCTGCCTTTGGTCCAAGGATGATTGCTCCTACAGCCACAGGAATGGTCAGCAATGTGATGGACAGAAACGGGGTCTTAATGTAACCTAAGGGTGTCAATGCCATCAAAATGACGATTGCCGACATGAGGGACAGCTCCACCATGTAACGGGTGTTACGTGTTGTTTTGTTTTCCATATTCAATTCTCCTTTGTCTGATATAACGGCAAAATTGCCTGTCGTTCTGACAGGTTATATCATAGCACCGGAGAAGAGATGAGACAAGTATTTTTTTGGATACAGTTTCCATGTTATAGCTTTGGTTATAGCTTTGTTTCATCATATACAGCACGGACACCGCCCACGAATTTGGCTCTTGTACGTGCGCAGGTAAGATGCGCTTCCCCAATCTGTTTATGGCCGATTCTTACAGGTACCGCCACATCTTTTAAATGCATTCCAATGAAGGTGTCTCCGATGTCCATCCCGGCATGGGCTTTGATATGTTCCACAGCTACCGGATCTGTAAAAGCATGATATGCAGCGGTGGAGAAGGAACCACCAGCCTTTGGCTGAGGAATTACATTGACTTCTTCGTATCCATATTTTTCTGCGGCTTCTCGTTCCAGAATCAGGGCACGGTTTAAGTGCTCACAGCATTGTGTCGCAAGGTACACCTGATGCTCTTGTGTCGCACGGTAAATTCCTGTAAATACTGCCTGAGCCGTTTCCGGGCTAGAGGCGGTACCGATCTTTCCACCCAGAACTTCGCTGGTAGAGCAGCCTACCACGAAAAGATTTCCCGGTTTTATTTTTGACAAATCTAAAATTTCACAGGCAGCATCGTAGCTTTCCTGTTCCAGTTTCTTTAAGGTATCCATCATGACCTCCCGATTGTATTTAAGATATTGTATATTATTGTCGTTTTTGGGGATATTTGCAAGGAGAAAATGGAATTGCAGTGTGAAAGAAAATAAAG
>CALZFY010000053.1:0-16263 GCA_945786935.1 uncultured Lachnoclostridium sp. | reverse complement strand
ACGCATGTAGCTGACTGTCACTAATAGGTCGAGGGCTTAACCAAGAGGCTGGTTATTATAGGGTAAAAAAGATGTTGAAGAAGTAAAAAGATTGAAGTTGATTTTAATATGAAGTTTTGAAGGTATATAGTTCAAGGATGATACGAAAGTATCATCTTTTTTTGTATACAGAATTACTGTGCGGACAAGAGGAAATAGTTTTTGACCTTACTGTCATGGTATGTTATTCTATATCTGTTCAGCATGTTTTAAATATGAAGCAAATATCCTATTTATATAGACCATGAGAGGAACAGGTGAGTTATGAAAAAAAATCAGTCTCAAAAAAAATCAGGAAAAAACGGACTACTGCTGGCGATCGAAATCATCTGTGCGGTGATATTTTTCTATGCGGCATTTCAGTTGTATTTGATTTTTCAGGATTATCACATCGCTGCAGAGGAGTATGAAATATTGTCTGAACAGGCAGTGTCTGTGATTGACTCCCGGGAAATGGATGAAAAACAGGAAGATCCAAAGGAAGAAAGCATTTTAAATCAGCCCTATGATTATGAGGTGCCTTCCTACGAAGTAAATTTGAAAAGCTTAAAAGAACAAAATGAAGATACTGTAGGATGGATCATTCTGCCGGATAGTAAGATCAGTTATCCGATTGTAAAGTCCCGGGACAACGAAGATTATCTTACAAAAACATTTGAGGGTCAGACGGCAAATTCCGGTGCGATCTTCATGGATATGAATTGTCAGGGAGATTTTACTTCCCAGAATACGATCATCTACGGCCATAATATGAAAAATGGATCCATGTTTCGTGCGTTAAATAATTTAACGGATAAAGAATATTTCTGGAGACATCATATTTTTTGTATTGATACAGGAAACGGATTTAAGAATTATGAAATTATCTCCTGCTATGAGACTGATACAACAGATTTATCATCCTGGCAGATCGGTTTTGAATCATCAGCTGCATATGAACAGTGGCTAAAGAATATTGTAAAACGCTGCAATTATGATTGTGCCGATTACGATGTTACCAAAAAAACCATTACCTTGTCTACCTGTCGTGGTAAAAGTGGTGGTCCGGGAAGATTTATCGTGCATTTGCAGGAGAAAAATCAGTAAATAATCATTACTGTTTTAGCTTTGAAATTGCTGAAACTAAATGAATTATGAGAAAATACAGAGGATGAAAAAATGTTTAGTAGCTTATTAGAAGATTTAAAACAATCAAAATGTGTCCTGGTAGGGCTGGGAGAACAATTTAATTTAAATAATCCGGAGGACGAGTTAAAGTATATTCAGTTTTATAAAAATCTGAAAGACAGACTTGGAGCCAGAGACTACTATATTGTAACACAGGCAGAAGATGATCTGATTTTTCGTTGTGGATTTGACAAGAAGCATGTGGCAGCTCCGTTTGTGTATCCGGAGGATGAGGAAAACTGGGCAGATTATATGAAATGGCTTAGCTTTACTTTAAACAGACATCTTCTGGTATTGGAACTGGGAGCTGGCTTTGCAAATCCTATGGTCATTCGATTTCCTTTTGAGAAAACGGTATTTTTAAATCAAAAATCCAAAATGTATCGTGTCCATCCAATGATCCCGCAGGTAACAGCGGAAATAGGGCAGAGGGGTACTGCAATTAAGGCAGACCCATTGGATTTATTCAAGGAGGTATCCGAATGATCGCAATTATTGATTATGATGCCGGAAATATTAAAAGTGTTGAGAAGGCATTGAAAACTTTAGGACAGGACGTGGTGATTACCAGAGATTCAGACACAATTCTCAAGGCAGATAGGGTGATCTTACCGGGAGTCGGTTCTTTTGGAGATGCGATGGGAAAGCTGCGTGATTACGGTCTGGAAGCGCTGATTCATGAGGTGGTAGAAAGGAAGATACCATTTTTGGGAATCTGTCTGGGACTTCAGCTCTTGTTTGAAAGCAGTGAAGAGTCACCTGGCGTGGAAGGTCTTGGCATTCTGAAAGGGAAAATTGTGAAGATTCCGGACAATGGAATATTAAAAATTCCACACATGGGATGGAATTCCCTGCATTTTCAAAATGATGGACGATTATTTCAAAATCTTCCCCAGGATTCTTATGTATATTTTGTTCATTCCTATTATCTGCAGGCAGAGGATGAGAGCATTGTTAAGGCAACGACAGATTATAGTACCTGCATCCATGCATCAGTGGAGAAAGACAATGTATTTGCCTGTCAGTTCCATCCGGAAAAAAGCAGTGATGTGGGACTTACGATTTTGAAAAATTTCTGCGAGGTAGAAAAATAGATGTTTACAAAGAGAATTATTCCCTGTTTGGATGTACATAACGGACGTGTAGTGAAGGGTGTCAATTTTGTGAATCTTCGGGATGCAGGAGACCCGGTGGAAATTGCCAAAGCCTATGATCAGGCCGGTGCAGATGAAGTCGTATTTTTAGATATTACGGCTTCTTCCGATGCCAGAAATACGGTAGTCGATATGGTTCGGAAAGTGGCAGAAAATGTATTTATTCCGTTTACTGTGGGCGGTGGTATCCGTACCGTGGATGATTTTAAAATGCTTCTTCGGGAAGGAGCGGACAAGATTTCCGTAAATTCAGCAGCCATTATGAGACCGGAGCTTATAAGCGAAGCTGCGGACAAATTCGGAAGCCAGTGCGTGGTGCTTGCAATCGATGCCAAGAAAAGAGCAGATGGCAGCGGCTGGAATGTCTATAAAAACGGTGGCCGGGTGGATATGGGCATGGATGCTGTTGAATGGGCGATGGAGGCAGAAAGACGCGGTGCGGGAGAAATTTTGCTTACCAGTATGGACTGTGACGGTACAAAGGCTGGCTTTGATCTGGAACTTACAAGAACCATTGCAGAAAATGTAAAGATTCCGGTCATCGCATCGGGCGGTGCAGGAAAATTAGAACATTTCCATGAAGCACTGACGGCTGGAAAAGCAGATGCAGCCCTGGCAGCCTCTTTATTCCACTATAAAGAGCTGGAAATCAGGGAAGTAAAACAGTATTTAAGAGAAAGAGGCGTTTCAGTACGTCTTTAGGAGGTCTTTATGGGAGCAATTCAGAATGACTGGTTAGAGCCATTATCTCCGGAATTTAAAAAGCCTTATTATGCAAAATTGTATAAAAAGATACGAGAGGAATATGGAAGCCATCAGATCTTTCCGCCTTCCGATGAGATCTTTACAGCCTTTGAACTGACCCCTTTATCAGAAGTGAAGGTGGTGATCATCGGACAGGATCCCTATCATGGAGAAGGACAGGCCCATGGATTATGCTTTTCGGTAAAGCCGGACGTGGAGATACCGCCGTCCCTGGTTAATATTTATAAGGAATTAAGCGATGATCTGGGTTGTTACATACCAAATAACGGATATCTTACCAAATGGGCAAAGCAGGGGGTTCTCCTATTAAATACGGTGCTTACTGTCAGAGCCCATCAGGCAAATTCCCATAGGGGTATCGGTTGGGAAGAATTTACCGATGCTGCCATTCGAATCTTAAATGAACAGGACAGACCCATTGTGTTTTTGCTTTGGGGAAGGCCGGCACAGATGAAGAAGAGTATGTTAAATAATCCAAAGCATCTGATTTTAGAGGCACCTCATCCAAGCCCGCTGTCTGCTTACAGAGGATTCTTTGGATGCGGACATTTCAGCAAGACCAACGAGTTTTTAAGAGAAAATGGATTAGAGCCGGTAGATTGGCAGATCGAGAATATTTAAAACACACGGAAAATGTGTAAATGAAGTCGGAGACCGATGAGTAATCGAGATCTCTATTAAAAAACCACAAATACGATTGAAAATGATATTTCAATTTGTATTTGTGGTTTTATTCATTTTTTTATCTGTTCAGTATCTTCCAGATATGAGGCAAAAATCCATGCTGAATTTGCTTCGCAAATGGCTTTTTGATTGCTATTCTTTAAAAGTTAGTCTAAATTCTTAAATGCCGTAGAAAGCATCAATTTGATTCTGTTTAACTGGTTAACTTCGCTGGCACCCGGATCATAGTCGATGGCTACAATATTGGCACCCGGATAGTTTGCACGCAGTGACTTGATGACACCTTTTCCAACAATGTGATTTGGAAGGCAGCCAAATGGCTGGGTACAGATGATGTTGAGGGTACCGGATTCAATGAGCTCTAACATTTCACCGGTCAGGAACCAGCCTTCACCGGTCTGATTACCCTGGGAAACAAATTTATCTGCCATCTTAGCCATATGATGGATGTCGCCCTGCGGCATAAAGTGTTTACTCTTTTCCAATGCCTTACGGGCAGGTTTTCGAAGAAGTTCAATGAACCAGATTCCCATATGTCCAATGGTTTTTGTTGATTTTTTCTTACCGAATTTATCAACCTTGTATTCTCCATTTTTGAAAGAATAGAGAAGGAAGTCCAAAAGATCCGGCATTACAGCCTCGGCTCCTTCGGCCTCTAAAAGGTTTACCAGTTCATTGTTAGCCACAGGAGAGAATTTTACAAGGATTTCCCCTACAATTCCTACTTTTGGCTTCTTCACATCTACTCTTGGAAGCTCATCAAATTCCCGAATGATATCTTCACACATTTTCTTAAATTTCCATGGGCTAGGGAAGCCTTTGGAACAAAACTCGATACAGCGTTTTTTCCATTTTTCGTGGAGGGCATTAGCAGAGCCCGGAACAGCTTCATAGGGCCTTGTGGCATAAAGCACACGCATGAAGATATCTCCGAAGACTGCACCAAATACACCGCGGACAGCCAGTGGAAGACTGATCTTAAAGCCCGGATTTTTCTCAAGTCCGCTAAGGTTAATGGAAATAACAGGAACCTCCGGATGTCCGGCTTTTTCCAGGGCACGTCGGATAAATGCAATATAGTTGGTTGCACGGCATCCGCCACCGGTCTGGGAAATTAAAAGTGCGGTTCTGTTGATGTCATATTTGCCGGATAGTAATGCATTCATCAGCTGGCCTACCACGATGAGGGAAGGGTAGCAGGCATCGTTATTAACGTATTTTAAGCCCATATCCAGAGATTCTTTTTTCTTATCCGGAAGAACCACCAGATTGTATCCGGACGCACGGAATGCCGGTTCCAGAATTTCAAAATGGATGGGGCTCATATTTGGACAAAGGATCGTATAATCCTTCTTCATTTCTTTGGTAAAGACGACACGTTTGTAAGCTGCAGACTGAATGGTCCTGCAGGTGTTTTGCTTTTCTCTTACCTTAATGGCAGCGATGAGAGAGCGGATTCGGATACGTGCGGCTCCCAGATTGTTAACCTCATCGATTTTCAGGCAGGTATAGATCTTGCCTGAATCACTTAAAATGTCATTGACCTGATCAGTGGTTACTGCGTCCAGGCCACAGCCAAAGGAGTTTAACTGGATCAGATCCAGGTCATCTCTTGTTTTTACAAAATTTGCAGCTGCATAAAGTCTGGAGTGGTACATCCACTGATCCATTACGAGGATCGGACGCTCTACCGGGTGTAAATGGGAGATGGAGTCCTCAGTCAGTACTGCAATATTGTAGGAGTTGATAAGCTCCGGAATACCATGGTTAATCTCCTCATCCAGATGATAAGGTCTGCCTGCAAGAACGATACCGCGGATATGGTTTTCTTCCATATATTTTAAGGTTTCTTCCCCTTTTTTACGGATGTCCTTTCGTTCCCGCATCATTTCCTTCCAGCCATCCCGGGCAGCCTGTGTTACTTCCTCAGCAGAAAGCTTAAATTCAGGGGTAGCAAATTCTTCCACCAGCCTGTGGGAAATGATTTCCATGCTTTCAAAAGAAAGGAATGGATTCATAAATTTAATGTCCGGATTCTTTAAGCCTTCTACATTATTTTTGATATTCTCGGCGTAGGAGGTAACGATCGGACAGTTGTAGTGGTTGCCTGCATCCGGGAATTCATTGCGTTCAAAGGCAACACAGGGGTAGAAAATGAATTTCACACCTTCTCTAAGAAGCCACTCAATGTGTCCGTGCGCTAACTTTGCAGGATAACACTCAGATTCACTTGGAATGGATTCAATACCCATTTCGTAGATCTTACGGTTGGAGGCTGGGGAGAGGACCACCCGAAATCCCAGCTTTGTAAAGAAGGTATGCCAGAACGGATAGTTCTCATACATATTTAAAACACGCGGGATACCTACGGTTCCACGGGTTGCTTCTTCCTCGGACAGTGATTCATAGCCAAAGAGTCTCTGGCGTTTATATTCAAAAAGATTTGGAACATTGTTGGCATTTTTTTCTTTGCCAAGTCCCCGTTCACAGCGGTTGCCGGATACATACTGGCGGCCGCCGGTAAATTTATTGATGGTCAATCGACAGTTGTTGGTACAGCCACGGCATTTGGTCATTTTGGTTGTAAACTGAAGATTTAATATTTCTTCCATGGAAAGCATGGAGGTTGTTTTGTTTTCATGGCGTTCTCTTGCAATGAGTGCGGCACCGAAAGCTCCCATGATTCCGGCAATGTCAGGACGAACTGCCTCACAGCCGGCAATCTTTTCAAAGCTTCGTAAAACTGCATCATTGTAGAAGGTACCGCCCTGTACGACGATATTTTCTCCAAGCTCGGTGGCATCAGAAACCTTGATTACCTTAAACAGCGCATTTTTAATGACAGAGTAGGCAAGTCCGGCAGAAATGTCAGCGACGCTTGCACCCTCTTTTTGTGCCTGTTTTACTTTGGAGTTCATAAATACTGTACAGCGTGTTCCAAGATCAATGGGATGCTCTGCAAAAAGTGCTGCTTTTGCAAAGTCCTGTACAGAGTAGTTTAAGGATTTTGCAAAGGTTTCAATAAAGGAACCGCAGCCGGAGGAGCAGGCCTCGTTTAACTGTACATTGTCAATGGTACGGTCCTTGATACGGATACATTTCATATCCTGGCCGCCGATATCTAAAATACAATCTACCTTTGGATCGAAGAATGCTGCTGCATAATAATGGGATACAGTTTCTACTTCTCCTTCATCTAACTGCAGGGCAGATTTGATGAGGGCTTCCCCGTAACCGGTAGAGCAGGAGTAGGAAATTTTCGCTTTTTTCGGAAGTACCCCGTAGATTTCCTTCATGGCACGGATGGTGGTATAAAGGGGGCTTCCGTTGTTATTCTGATAGAAGGAATAGAGCAGAGAGCCATCCTCAGCTACAAGGGCTACTTTCGTCGTTGTGGAGCCTGCATCAATTCCAAGGTAGCAGTTGCCTTCATAAGAAGAAAGGTCTGCGGTACGCACCTTGTGAAGGGCATGACGATTCCGGAACTCCTCATAAGCCTCGGAAGTTGCAAAGAGAGGTTCCATACGGTCTACTTCAAATTCCAGCTGAATATGGGATTCCAGACGTTTTCTCATCTCTGATACCAAGACAGCTGTCTCACATTTGCTGTTCAAGGCAGAGCCGGAGGCTGCAAAAAGATGAGAATGTTTTGGCGTAATGGCATGCTCGTCATCCAGATTTAAGGTTCTGATAAATGCCTGCTTTAATTCCGATAAAAAGTGAAGAGGACCGCCTAAAAAGGCAACATGTCCGCGAATGGGCTTTCCACAGGCAAGGCCGGAAATGGTCTGGTTTACTACTGCCTGGAAAATAGAAGCTGCCAGGTCCTCACGGGTAGCACCTTCGTTGATCAATGGCTGGATGTCAGATTTCGCAAACACGCCACAGCGGGCAGCAATGGTGTAAAGAGAGCGGTAATCCTTTGCCAGTGTATTCAGACCGGAAGCATCGGTCTGTAAAAGAGATGCCATCTGGTCAATGAAAGAACCTGTACCGCCGGCACAGATTCCGTTCATACGCTGTTCTACATTTCCGCCTTCAAAATAAATGATCTTGGCATCTTCTCCGCCAAGTTCAATCGCAACGTCTGTCTTTGGTTCGTAAGTGTTTAATGCGGTGGCTACCGCAATTACTTCCTGCACAAAAGGAACCTCCAAATGGTTTGCCAGTGTCAGTCCGCCGGAACCGGTGATGACAGGGTAAACTGTGAGAGCTCCAAGCTCTTTTTCCGCTTTTGCAAGAAGTTCTGCCAATGTTTCCTGAATATTGGCAAAATGTCTCTGATAATCGGAAAAGATGATCTCATTTTCCTCATTTAAGACTGCAATCTTGACAGTGGTGGAACCAATATCAATTCCCAGTCTGTAAATCTTTTGTGTATTCATTCAATACTCCTTTATCCTATTACGTACTGTAACTGCAAATGATTTTTTCAGGAAAAAACGGAACAATTACAACGTAGCATTCAAAACTATGTACTAAAAGTCAAAGATATTTTAGCCCTAATAGTTAAAAAAATCAAACAATTTTTAAAAAACAATTATAAAAAAAGTGTGAAGAAACGGGATTTACTGGACAAAGGGAGGATAAAAACATATAATTAGGAACAGATTGGGTATCAGAAAAGATCCCTAAAAAGATATGTTGATAGAAAGGAAATATCATGAAATTACTTGATAAACTTGAAAAAAAGTTTGGAAAATATGCCATTAAGAATCTGATGTATTATGTGATTCTGCTGTATGCATTTGGATATGTGATTCAGATTTTTCAGCCGGAGATGTACAGTGCATGGCTTTCCCTGAATGCTGCAAAAATTTTAAGCGGGCAGATTTGGCGAATTGTTACCTATATTATATTCCCGCCTTCTGTAGGTCTGCTTACATTTTTGATTTCCCTGTATTTTTATTATGTGGTGGGTACTATGCTGGAACGACAATGGGGAGCTTTTAAGTTTAACCTTTATTTCTTCACCGGTGTGCTCCTGCATGCCATTGCAGCTATTTTCATCTATCTCGTATGGGGAATGGTACTGGAAATGGGTACCTATTATCTGAACCTGTCCATGTTCTTTGCTTTTGCCGCCATGTTCCCGGATATGCAGGTGCTTTTCATGTGGCTCATCCCCATTAAAATGAAGTGGCTTGCCTTAATCGACGGAATCTATTTTGCAGTAACGATTGCAGCCGGACTGTTTTCTGACCACCTTTCCATTCAGGTGATCTACCGACTGTATGAAGTGGGAATTATTGCAAACAAGGCCTATGCGGTGATGGCGATCGTTTCTTTACTGAACTTCCTGATTTATGCTACGACCTTCAGAAGTGTAAGGAGAATGTCACCGAAGGAAGTTTATCGGAGAAAATCCTATGAGCAGAAGGTTTCAAAGGCTCAGATGCCGAAAAACATGCCGCGGCATAAATGCGTGATCTGTGGCAGAACCGAAAAGGATTTCCCGAATCTGGAATTTCGTTTCTGCTCTAAATGTGAAGGCAATTATGAATATTGTCAGGATCATTTATTTACCCATGAACATATCAAAAAATCATAAAGAGGAAAAAACATGGTTATTAATATCAATGATGACCGAATGATTATGGAATTTTTGTCCGGCCGGTACTTAGGGGTGCCGGACGGACATACTGTTTATATGAACTATCCGCTGACAGGTTTTTTAGCAATACTTTACAGGCTGTTGCCTCAGGTTGACTGGTACGGATATTTCCTTGCAGCAGTCATGGCTGTTTGTGCAGGGCTTATTATTTACCGGATGACGGGGCAGGGAGAGATGCATGGAAAAAAATGGCTGTGTCTTATTGCTTCTTTGGGAATGCTTTGCTTTGCTATTGGAAGAGAATTTTTCAGTGTGACCTATACGACTGTAGCAGCGATCACAGGAGCAACAGCTGTTTTCTGGTACGGAACCTCCAAGGGAAAAAAGAAGGATCTTGTGATCACGGCAGTACTGGCGGCACTTACCTGGTGCATCCGGGACGAACTGTTTTTCATGATCCTTCCGGCAGCAGGGCTGATTTTTTTATGGAAGGAACTTCCGGTAAAAGAAAAGCTTTGGAAAAAAATGGTAACACCTGTGGCTGTGTTGGGACTGACAGGGCTTTGTATGCTGGTGAACTGTTGGATGTATTCAGGAGAAGACTGGCAAAGGTATCAAGCTTTTAATCAGCTTCGAACAGAGATCTATGACTATCAGGATACCTATTATTTTCCGAATTATGACGAATATGCGGAATATTATGAGCGGCTTGGCCTGACCAGGGAAGAACGGAGAATGCTGATCTACTATAATTTTACGCTGGTACAGGATGAGATTGGCAGAGAAGAAGTTATAGAACTATTCCAAAAGATGATCGATGTCCGCGGTGACTATGGGGTGAATGAAGAACTACTGCCCCTTCGGCAGAGAATCCCTGTGGAGACAAAAGACTTTTTGGTACATAGTCTGACCGGTGCCTATGGAAAGCTTTTTAATCTCAGCATTTTGGGATTCTTAATGCTGGCTATATGGGAAATCAGAAAAAAAGACTGGTTTTCCCTTCTTAGGACTCTGTGCTTTGCCGGAGCAGGGGCAGGATTGTTCCTTGTTATGGAAATACGGGGACGTATGCCGGATCGTGTCGTTTATTCCCTTTCCTTACTTTTGTTTACTACCATGGTGCTTAACCTGTGGTGGAACAGAGAGGAGATTTTTCAAAACAGGTTTCTTAAAAAATGTATTCAGGTTGCCTCCTGGGGATGTTCGCTGGTGGGAGTTGTCAGCTGTGTCCTTGTGATCAGTGCCAACCGTCCATTTATGGAAAATGAGAAGGAACTGGTACAGATTCAGAATTACTGCAAGGAATGTGAAGAAAACTTCTACTTTGTGACAGGAGAAGTGTTGGATGAATATGGAGGAGTCATATGTGCTCCTTTCAAAAACAATGAGCAGCTAAATTATATTTCCACAGGCGACTGGATCTCCTATAGTCCCATAGAAAGTATGAAATTGGCGCAAAATGGAATTACTTCTGTTTCAGAGGCATTATTATATGATAAAAATGTCTATCTCATTTCGGTGAAGGACAGTGCCAATCTGGGATTTATTACGGATTATCTTTCCCTGAGGGCAGGATATGAGGTTATGGCAAAAGAGGTGGAAGGTCTGACGGAAGAATATGCTGTGTATCGGTTTGAGTAAAAGTAGCAGTCTTGGGCGAACGTTCAAGGCTGTTATTTTTATGGTTGAAATATTTGGTTGTGTCGAATATCGTTTCCTTTCATAAACTAATTAAGAGAACATGAAAGGAGAATTTACGATATGAATGAATGCAAACGTCCAAATTCCGCCCGCACAAACTGCTCTTCCATGGATGCACTCGGTCAGTTTCCTGTTGCAATGGCATATGTTCCATGGCAGCGTTTCGGTCGGACTTATGATCTGTCAAAAGCACTTTGTGCCGGTACCATATTCCCTGAACTGGATAAACCATTTTGTGGAAAGCGAGGTGGCTGTAAGTAATGGATAACAGACAATCATCTTATCAGAACTCATGCCGTTTAAATCATTCCAATATGATGGAACGTCCTACGCCAACACCTGCCTCTTCCTGCAGACCTTCCAGAAAAGAGCTCATGGAAAAAATCAATCAGTACAGCTTCGCAGTCAATGAAGCGAATCTTTTTTTGGATACCCATCCTTTTGACCAGGAGGCGCTTGATTATTTCCAGAAATATCGGGCACTTCGGGTAGATGCTATCCGTGAATATGATAAATATTTTGCACCTCTGATCATTGATCATACGGAAAGTGACAAAATACCGTGGAGTTGGGTAAGCGAGCCATGGCCTTGGGAAGGAGTTGAATGTTAGTATATGTGGAATTATGAAAAACGATTACAACACCCTGTAAAGATTACTCAGACAAATGCAAAGGCTGCGCAGATCATTATTTCCCAGTTTGGTGGCCCTGACGGTGAGCTTGCTGCATCCATGAGGTATCTGTCTCAAAGATATACGATGCCATACCGGGAAGTTACCGGTGTATTAACGGATATTGGAACGGAAGAACTGGCTCATATGGAAATGATCTGCGCTATTGTTTATCAGCTGACCAAAGATCTTTCCATGGAAGAAATTCAAGCTTCCGGTTTTGATAAATATTATGTGGATCATACACTGGCTTTGTGGCCACAATCTGCCGGCGGTGTACCGTTTACCTCAACCTTCTTCCAGTCCAAGGGAGATCCCATTACCGATCTGACAGAAGACCTTGCAGCAGAGCAGAAGGCACGTACTACCTATGATAATATCTTAAGACTTATCCATGATCCGGAAATCTGTGATCCTATTCGCTTCTTAAGAGCACGGGAGATCGTTCATTTCCAGAGGTTTGGAGAGGCTCTTCGGATTGTGCAGGATAAATTAGACAGTAAAAATTTCTATATTATGAATCCTGAATTTGACACAACTGTCAAATGCTAAATATTTGGAGATAAATGATACGCTGTATTGCTGAATATGAAATGAAACAATAGAAAGCATGCTCTGCGAACTTTCTATTGTCATAAATTAGGAATGGGTACTATGGGACGCGGTTTCATAGTGCCCATGAATATTTTTTATGGGATATTTATTTCTGATTGAGGGAATCATGGTAATATGGTACAATGTATTCTGTTGGGAAGCTGGTGGGGCGTGCAGTCATCCGTTCTATCCTGTAGAAAGGATGAGGCCTATGAGTACATATGAAGAATTCATGGTCATTTTGACCGTGGCACTGCTCATAATTGAAATTCTGAAATATAGAAAATAAGCAAGCCGCCTTGTCTCTTGGTCGGAGTAGGCAGCTTGCTTTTTAGTAACTGTTAACTTTGCACTGGAGCGGATAGGCTTCATCTATCTTCCAGCTTTCCTGTTAACTACATTATAGCCCCACTTTTTCGTAATGTCAAACAATTATGTTTTTGCACTGGAGCGGATTTTTTATGAAAAAACATGCATATTTGATCATGGCGCATACGCAGCCGGAGCTTTTAGCCCGGCTGTTATCATGTCTTGATCACGAGGACAATGATATTTATATTCATATCGACAAAAAAGCAGCAGATTATCCCATAGAGGATGTAAAAGCTTCTGTAAAAAGATCCAAATGTATTTTCACAGAGCGGACGGATGTAACATGGGGAAGCTATTCACAGATCAACTGCGAGCTGGTGCTTTTAAAAGAAGCAGTAAAGACTGAGCATGCTTATTATCATCTGTTGTCCGGCATGGATCTTCCGATAAAATCCCAGAAAGAAATTCATGAGTTTTTTGAAAGCCATGATGGATTGGAGTTTGTGGATGAGGATTTGCCCGAGATTTCTGAAAATGCCCTGTCAAGAGTGAAGTATGTTCACCGGTTTTATGGAAAAGCAGGAAGTCTACCGGATATTTTAGGTGCACTGGAAACAAAAGCACAGAGGATGCTTGGCGTTGACCGGACGAAAAAATATGGAAACATTGTATTTCAAAAGGGACGCAACTGGTTTAGTATCACTCATGGACTTGCCAAACTTGTGGTAGAGAAAGAAGCCTGGATCCGTGAAGTTTTCGGACGATCTGTCTGTGGTGATGAATTATTTTTACAGACCATTGCCAGAAACAGCGAATATGCTGATAACATATGCAATGCCAATACCATGCCGGACATACCGGATACGAGATATATTGACTGGGAGAGAGGCAGCAATAATAATCCTTATATTTTCCGTGAGGCGGATTTTGAAAAATTAAGAAATGCAGCCGGGCTCTTTGCCAGAAAATTTGATTGGAATACAGACAAAACAATTGTGGAGAAGCTATGTGCAGAACTAAACGGTTAATCGTTTGCACATTTATTTGGGGATATGGATTATAAATTATTAATGGAGACGGCCGTAAAGGTGGGAGAGATGATGCTAAGTCATGGAGCTGAAGCCCATCGTGTGGAAGATACGGTTTATCGGATTTTAAAAACAGCAAATTTACAGACAACAGAGGTCTTCGTGATCATGACGGGAATTTTTGCCACTTTGGCTGATCCATCCATTGAGACGATCACAGTGACAAAACGTGTGCATAGCAACGGCAATAATCTGAAGCAGATCTGCTATGCCAATGAGATTTCCAGGCAATATTGCACCGGATCCATCAGCCTTTCGGAAGCTTATGAGCTTGTCAGTGAAGGCTGCTGCGAGGAATACAGCTCCAGGATGTTCATGATTGGAAATATCATGATCGTAGCGACCTTCCCGCTGTTGGTAGGAGGTACCTTTTTGGACTGCTTTGCTGCATTGCTCTCAGGAGTGGTGGTAGCAGGCAGTATCTACCTGTTTGGAAAAATAAAAATGCATCCCTTCCTGAAAGATCTTTCGGTAGCTTTTTTTGCGGGCTGTACCTATCTTGTTTTGAAGAACATCCTGCCCTTTACCATTCATCAGGATGCGGTGATCATTGCATGTATCATGCCCCTGGTGCCGGGGGTGGCCATCACCAATGCCATTCGTGACACCTTAAACGGAGATTATGTGTCAGGAACAGCCAGAGCAGTGGAGGCATTTATTAAGGCACTTGCCATCGCACTGGGTGTGGGTATCAGCCTGATGCTGTTTGGAGGTGTTTTGTCATGATTGCACAGTTGATTTCTGTTTTTATCGGTGTGCTTGGATTTGCTATTGTTTTGGAGGTTCAGAAAAAGCACCTTGTATATTGTGGTATTTCCGGTATGGTAGGATGGGCTGTTTATCTTCTGGCACAGCGATGCCTGCCTATGGGAGCAGTATTTTTAAGCTCCTTTTGTATTGCATTCCTTTCGCAGATTTTTGCAAGAAAGCTGTATTGTCCTGTGACAGTATTTTTGATTCCGGGAATCTATCCTTCCGTGCCCGGAGCAGGAATATACCGGACTGTTTACTATATTATTATGGGAGAAAATACACTGGCAGGGTCCTATTTTCTGGAAACTCTTACGACTGCGGGAATGATTGCACTCGGCATTTATATTGTCGATATTTTGTGGAAGCTGCAAAAAGTAAATGAAAGGTAATTGACAACGATTTAGCACTTTACTATAATAAACAAATCAGAGGAGTACGTGAAGGAGAATGAAAATGAAAAAACCGTTTGTAACGAAAGAACAGGTAGAAGAAATTGTAAAGACCTACCCGACACCTTTTCATCTTTATGATGAAAAAGGAATCCGTGAAAATGTGAAGGCATTGAAAGAAGCATTTGCATGGAATGAAGGATTTAGAGAATATTTTGCTGTAAAGGCAACTCCAAATCCATTTTTGATCAGGATTTTGAATGAATACGGCTGTGGCTGTGATTGTTCCTCCATGACGGAGCTGATGCTTTCAGAAGCAATTGGTGTAACCGGGGAAAAAATCATGTTTTCATCCAATGACACACCGGTAGAAGAGTTTGCTTATGCGAACAAGCTTGGTGCTATCATTAACCTGGATGACATTACTCATATAGAAGCACTGGAGGAAACTCTTGGATTTATTCCGGAGACCATCAGCTGCCGGTTTAATCCGGGTGGTGTATTTAAAATCAGCAATGACATCATGGATAATCCGGGAGATGCCAAGTATGGAATGACTACGGAGCAGATCTTTGAAGCATTTAAGATCTTAAAAAGCAAAGGTGCCAGGAATTTTGGTATTCATGCATTCCTGGCAAGCAACACAGTAACCAATGAATATTATCCAATGCTGGCAAAGGTTCTTTTTGAACTGGCAGTGAAGCTTCAGAAGGAAACCGGAGCAAAGATTAAATTCATCAATCTTTCCGGTGGAATCGGAATCCCTTACAGACCGGATCAGGAGCCTAATGATATCAAGGTAATCGGTGAAGGCGTGCGTAAAGTCTATGAAGAGGTACTGACACCGGCAGGAATGGGAGACGTGGCTATCTATACAGAGCTTGGCCGTTATATGATGGGACCTTACGGCTGTCTGGTAACAAAAGCCATTCATGAAAAACATACCCACAAGGAATATATCGGTGTGGATGCCTGTGCAGTCAACTTAATGCGTCCTGCAATGTATGGAGCTTACCATCATATCACAGTGCTTGGTAAAGAAAACGAAGCCTGCGACCACAAATATGATGTGACAGGTTCCCTTTGTGAGAACAATGACAAGTTTGCCATTGACAGAATGCTTCCAAAGATCGATAAGGGAGATTACCTGGTGATCCACGATACAGGTGCTCATGGATTTGCCATGGGATATAACTATAATGGAAAGCTGAAATCAGCAGAGCTGCTTTTAAAAGAAGATGGAAGTGTACAGCTGATCAGACGTGCGGAGACACCGAAGGATTATTTTGCAACTTTCGACTGCTTTGGGGAGCTTGATAAGCTGACAAAATAGCCCGTAAACTGATACCCAGATGATGGACTTCAATATGACAGTTGAAATATCCATTGTCT
>CALZFY010000052.1:0-16320 GCA_945786935.1 uncultured Lachnoclostridium sp. | reverse complement strand
CGTGAAGGAAAACACCCAGTCTTGCTGCTTCCAAAGGCTCCATCCCCTGTGCCAGAAGTCCGCATAAGATTCCCGCGAGCACATCTCCGCTGCCGCCGGTAGCCATACCGGAGTTTCCGCATGTGTTCACATAGGTCAGTTCTCCCGCCATTGCCACATAGGTCCTGGCATCCTTTAACACCATGGTGACCTCATATTCATCTGCAAAATCATTGGCTGCCCCATATGGATTTTTCAGGATTTCCTCTTTATCCTTTCCTGTCAGCCTTGCCATCTCCTGTATGTGAGGAGTCAAAATGAGCGGTGCAGGGCTGTCTAAGAGACAGGTTTTATTTTTCGCCAGGAGATTGATGCCGTCTGCATCCACCACTACCGGCAC
Organism: uncultured Lachnoclostridium sp.; assembly: GCA_945786935.1. GTDB lineage: Bacteria > Bacillota > Clostridia > Lachnospirales > Lachnospiraceae > HGM12587. Next base: position 15,941 of record CALZFY010000052.1, on the reverse strand, counting down.
ATGGCTTTTACCAATCACAAGGCTAAGGATCTTCTCCGCTGCCCGGTCAGTTCCAAGGCCGGGACCGATGACGATCACATCTGCCCATTCCATACAGGCCTTTAACTCCTTCACGGAAGGCCTGCTCCTGTCATAGCCTTCCAAAAGTGCTTCGGGAAGCAAGGTCTGGAGAGCAGGAATATTTTCCTTTGGCGTATAGACCTTCACAAGACCTGCACCCGTTTTATAGGCTCCGGCTGCACAAAGATAGGCTGCACCGCAGATTTTTGGCGAACCTGCGATCACCAGTACCTTCCCAAAGGTACCCTTATGGGAATGATTACTCCTTCCCGGAAGTCTCTCTAAATCCTCATCTGTATATGTGATGAGTTTACATTCCGGGCAATCCTTAAAGGGGATGCCCATATCTGCTACCATGATCCTTCCGCAGTATTCACGGCCCGGGTAAAGCATTAACCCTGCCTTTTCCGTAAAGAAGGTAACCGTCAGGTCAGCTTTCACCGCCACACCGCACACTTTGCCGGTATCTGCGGAAATGCCCGAAGGGACATCCACTGCTACGACCGGAACCCCTGATGCCTGGATACCTTCCAATACTTCGGCTGCAATGCCGCTCACCGGACGATTGAGTCCAATGCCAAATACAGCATCCACAATGACAGTATATTCATCATAAACCGGAGATGTAACAAATTCTCCGGAAATTGCCTGATACATTTCCAGCTGAAGTTTGGCATCCGGTGTCAGCTTATCCAGTGGACCTGTCATACAGACCTGTACATGGATCCCCTTCATTTTCAAAAGTCTTGCAATAGCCAGGCCGTCTCCGCCGTTATTTCCCGTGCCGCAGGCAATGAGAACTCTATGAAGATCAAAGTTCTCCTGCTTTAGAGCCTCCACCACTGCCATGGCAGCCCGCTCCATTAAAAGAATGGCGGGAAGCTTATATTGCTCCACCGCCTTCTTTTCCCAGTTTTTCATTTCTCTTCCGCTGACTAAATATTTCATATCGTCCCCTGCCAGTTACTCTTTATCATAAGTAGAAAGGTTGTAAGACAAACGCATCAGACTGTCAAATAAATGTACGTTTTCTACTACCACATCCTTTGGTACGCTAAGATCCATATGAGCAAAGTTCCAAATGGCCTTGATTCCACAGGAGACAAGTAAGTCTGCTGTCTCCGGTGCCGCTGCCTTTGGCAGTGTCAGTGCTGCGATCTCAATGTTTTCCTTACGGACAAATTCCGGAAGGTAACTTACCGGATAAATCTCGATTCCACGAATCTTTTTCCCGATCAGATCAGGGTTTACGTCAAAAATTCCACGAATCTTAAATCCGTTTCTGTCAAATGATGTATAGTTTGATAAGGCCTGACCCATATTACCGCCGCCAACGACGATCATATTGTGTACCGTATCCAATCCTAATATTTTACCGATCTCGTCATGAAGATATTTCACATTATAACCGTAGCCCTGCTGTCCAAAGCCTCCGAAATGATTCAGATCCTGACGAATCTGGGATGCTGTGACCTTCATACGGCTGCTTAACTCGCCGGATGAAATCCTCTCCATACCGCTGTCGAGAATCTCTCCTAAATACCGGTAGTATCTTGGCAGCCTTTTGATCACCGCTTTGGAAATCTGTCGTTCTTCCATACTATTCCTCCTTGATTTCCTATATGTTTTTTATTATAATTGGTTGTTAAATTGATGTCAAATATTTTTGCGTATCCGGAAGATACGCTGCATAAATATACATAATCAACCTCAGGAGGAAATCCATGATCTTAGCATGTCAGAATATAAATAAGGCGTTCGGTTCCAGAGAGCTTTTAAAAAACGCATCCTTTCACGTAGAAGAACGCGAAAAAGCTGCCATCGTAGGAATCAACGGGGTGGGAAAATCCACCCTGTTAAAAATCATTATGAAGGAAATCGAACCCGATTCCGGAGAAGTCATCATTGCCAAAGGAAAAACCATCGGTTATCTGGCCCAGCATCAGGACCTTACCGGTGATAATTCCATCTTTGACGAGCTTTTTCAGGTACGAAGTGACCTTTTGTCCATGGAACGGCGCATGCGTATTCTGGAACAGGAAATGAAATTTGCCACAGGAGAAGCTCTGGAAGAAAAAATGAAATCCTACGCATCCATCAGCCATGACTTTGAATTGCAGAATGGTTATGCCTACAAAAGTGAAGTTGTGGGCATCTTAAAGGGGCTTGGCTTTGAGGAAGCGGAATTTGATAAAAAGATCACTGCCCTGTCCGGCGGTCAGAAAACCCGTGTTTCCTTAGGAAAGCTGCTCCTTACCAAACCCGATATCATTCTTTTAGACGAGCCTACCAACCACCTGGACTTAAACTCTATCGCATGGCTGGAAACCTATCTCATGAATTACCAGGGGGCTGTCATCATCGTTGCTCACGACCGGTATTTCTTAAACAGAGTCGTATCCAAGGTCGTGGAGATCGATCAGGGTGAAGTACATACCTTCCTTGGAAATTACACTGATTATTCAAAGAAAAAAGCGCAGATGCGGGAAATCCGCCTGAAAGAATATTTAAATCAGCAGCGGGAAATCAAACATCAGGAAGAAGTCATCCAGAAATTAAAGTCCTTTAACAGGGAAAAATCCATCAAGCGTGCCGAAAGCCGTGAAAAGATGCTGGCAAAAATCGATGTGATCGAAAAACCAACAGAAACCAATGCGGAAATGCGTTTTTCCATTGAGCCAAAGGTTGTTTCAGGAAATGATGTGCTTACCGTGGAAGGTTTATCTAAATCCTTCGGAAATCAGCATCTTTTCTCTGACTTAAACTTTGAGATCAAACGTGGGGAACGTGTGGCAATCATCGGAAATAACGGTACCGGAAAGACTACCATCTTAAAAATCATCAATCAGGTACTGGATGCAGATGCGGGAAAGATCACTCTGGGAAGCAAGGTTACCATCGGCTACTACGATCAGGAGCACCATGTGCTTCATATGGAAAAAACCATCTTTGAAGAGATCTCTGATGATTATCCTTACCTTACCAACACAGAGATTCGAAATGTACTGGCTGCCTTTCTCTTTACCAACGACGATGTATTCAAACGCATCGGTGACTTAAGCGGTGGGGAAAGAGGCCGTGTATCTTTGGCCAAGCTGATGCTTTCCAATGCCAACTTCCTGATTTTGGACGAACCCACCAACCATCTGGATATCCAGTCCAAGGAAATTTTAGAGCAGGCACTAAACAGCTACACCGGCACTGTCCTTTATGTCTCTCATGACCGATACTTTATCAATACCACTGCCACCAGAATTCTGGATCTTACGGGCGAAACACTGGTAAATTATATCGGCAACTACGACTATTATCTGGAGAAAAAGGATGAACTGACTGCCATTTACGCTCCGAAGGCTGCTTTGGCAAACCCTGCTGCTGCCAAAGTCGAGACCGAAAACAAGCTGGACTGGAAGGCACAAAAAGAAGCCCAGGCACAGGAGCGAAAACGCCAGAATGAATTAAAAAAAGTGGAACAAAGAATCGCCGAGCTGGAGGCACGGGATAAGGAAATCGATACAGAAATGGAAAATCCGGAGGTTTTCACCAACGTGGCAAAATGTCAGGAGCTTTCCAAAGAAAAACATGCGGTTTTAGAAGAGCTGGAAACACTGTACGAACAGTGGGCGGAGCTGGCGGAGTGACGTCTGTACCATAACAGAAAGCACTTTCCCAACGTATTCCACTAAAACAATGGAAAACACGCTCTGCGATCTTTCTGTTGTCATAAAATAAAGGCCGTGTAATGGTATGAACTACCAATCACACGGCCTTAGTTTCATTTCAGAGGAAATCTCCGGGATTTCCAGACATTATTTTTCGTTGATGAAAGCTGCTACAGCACAGTCATAACCTTTGATATGGCTGTATAACCAGTCGATTACATTTTTCTGAACAGCCTCTACAAATCTGTCGGTAGGACCTTCTTCCTCGACAAGCATTTCATGAAGCTCCTTCACTGCAACACGGAATTCCTCGTGACGTACCTTGTGGTCTGCAAGCTTTGGATATCCAACCTTTTCCTGAAGAGCTTCTTCTTCTCCAAAGTGGAACTCTGTATAATCGGAAAGATAATCCAGCATTTTAATCGCTTCTAATTTTCCACCGCCATTTTCACAGCAGCCTACCAGCTTATTGATCTTTTCGATCAGCTCCTTGTGCTGTCCGTCGATCAGTTCATTTCCAGTAAAGAGACTATCATCAAACACTGCGTACATAAAATCACCATTTTGACCTTTCTTCTTGTAAAATCATCTGAACCCATTATAGCACTTTTGGGAAAATTTTAAAGTAGAAATTTGATTGCCTTTACGCATGAGGAATATTTGTAAATTCCGAAATTTCCCGATTGATGGTTACCAGATCCTCCACGCTCAGGTCATGCAGGTTGGAATGTCCTGTAATTCTTGCAAATGTTTTCAGTTCCTTTAAGGATACATTGAGATAATTTGCTACACGTTTGGCTGACAGCTCTACCTTCATCCTCTCTCGGAGCTTTGGATCCTGTGTAGCAATTCCCACCGGACAGTTTCCGCTGCCACAGATACGATACTGCTGACATGCTGCCGCGATCAATGCACCACTGGCAACCGCCACTGCGTCTGCTCCCATGGCAATGGCTTTTGCGAAATCTGAAGAAACGCGCAGTCCTCCTGTGATAACCAGTGAAATATCTGAACGGATAGAATCCAGATATTTTCTCGCACGGTACAAAGCATAAATCGTAGGAACCGTCGTTGCTTCTCTTAAGAAGTACGGACTGGAACCGGTGGCACCGCCACGACCGTCAATGGTGATAAAATCCGGTTCTGCATAGACACAGTATTCCAGATCTCTTTCAATGCGCCCTGCTGCGATCTTAATACCAATGGGGCGTCCATCGGAACGACGGCGAAGCATGGCTACCATATCCTTTAAATCTTCCTTTGTCTTCAGTTCCGGGAACTTACTGGGGCTCTGAACATCCTCACCCGGCTTTTTCCCACGTAATGCGGCAATCTCCGGTGTAACCTTCTCTCCCGGCAGATGACCGCCCATTCCCGGCTTGGTACCCTGACCAATCTTGATTTCTATGGCATCGGCACTGCGAAGGTTCTCATCCGTTACACTATATTTATTAGGAATGTATTCGAAAATGTATTTGGCTGCTGCCTCACGTTCCTCGGGAAGAATGCCGCCCTCTCCACTGCACATAGCCGTATGGGCAAGCGCTGATCCCTTTGCCAGTGCCACTTTGATCTCTCTGGAAAGTGCACCAAAAGACATATGGGATATGTAAACCGGATTTTCAAGAATCATCGGACGCTTGGCATTTTTACCAATTACTGTCGTTGTGATCACCGGATCATCATCATTCAATGGCGGTGGATTCAGCTGTGCCCCCAACAGCAGAATGTCATCCCATCCCGGCATAGGCATCTGTGTACCCATAGCTGCACTGATGGACTTGCCTGTCACAGCCATCTCATGGATCTCTGCCATATAGCGACAGGAAGGATCTCTCCTTACATAAGCTGCATCATAGGCCAATTCCTCCCGGCTCTCAGAAGGCTTCACGCACTCTTCCTTTGTCTCCTCCGAAACTTTCTCAAGCTTCTCCCGAGGCTGCTTGCAAACCGGACACGCTTCCAGCTCTGCCAGAGTCTTTCCTTCCTTTTCCTCGTCAAAAATATACCCGCAGACACTACAACGATATTTCATACCGCCCCTCCTTCTCACATGTTATGATTCTGTGATCATAACGCCGTATAATTAGTAATGATTACTATAATCATCCTCTCATATTTGGAAGGAAATGTCAATGTATACTTATTTTTGTCATTTAAAATGCTATACCTATTTGTCGTTTAAAATAGAATTTTCTTTTTATTTATTCTACTAATTGACATTTTAAGACAAACTTGCTATTCTCACTTTATAAGGCATAATCAAAACAAAACACATGATAAATGTAATTTAAAATAACATTCGGAGGAACTCATGAAGAAATTATCCATCACGAAAATGGCAGACACCATAACTGCCAGACGAAAATCAAAAAAGATCACCCAGGCTCAGCTTGCAGAGATGACCGGCATCAACAGAGGCATGATCAGCCGCCTGGAAAGCTGCGACTACACCCCTTCCATTGATCAGCTTCAGGCTATGGCAGAGGTTCTGGAATTTGAAGTCGTTGATCTCTTTGAAGAAGAGAAAAAAGTGGTAAACACTGCCGCTCCTGACAAAAAATACAACATTGCCGTTGCAGGTACCGGCTATGTAGGTCTTTCCATTGCTACCCTATTAGCACAGCATAATCATGTTACAGCCGTTGACATCGTTCCTGAGAAAGTCGATCTGATCAATCACAGAAAATCTCCGATTCAGGATGAATATATTGAAAAATACCTGGCGGAAAAGGAGCTTGACCTGACAGCTACCTTAAACGGCGAAGAAGCTTACAAAAATGCTGACTTTGTCATCATCGCTGCTCCAACCAACTACGACAGCAAGAAAAACTTCTTTGACTGCTCTGCCGTAGAAGCTGTCATCGAATTGGTATTAAAGGTTAATCCGGAAGCTACCATGGTCATCAAATCCACCATCCCTGTTGGATATACTGCATCCGTCAGGGAAAAATACCATACAAAAAACATTATCTTCAGCCCGGAATTCCTTCGTGAATCCAAAGCACTTTATGATAACCTCTATCCTTCCAGAATTATCGTTTCCTGTGATCAGGATTCAGAAGAAAAGGCTCACATTTTTGCAGGACTCCTTCAGCAGGGAGCCATCAAGGAAGACATTGATACCCTGTTTATGGGCTTTACAGAAGCAGAAGCTGTAAAACTGTTTGCCAATACTTATCTGGCTCTTCGTGTATCTTACTTCAACGAGCTTGATACTTACGCAGAAACAAAAGGCTTAAATACTCAGGAGATCATCAACGGTGTCTGCCTTGACCCACGAATCGGTACTCATTACAACAACCCAAGCTTCGGCTACGGCGGATACTGCCTGCCAAAGGATACCAAGCAGCTTCTCGCCAACTTCAATGATGTACCTCAGAATATGATCACTGCCATCGTGGAAAGTAACCGTACCAGAAAAGATTACATCGCCGATCAGGTTCTGGAAATGGCCGGCGCTTATGAAGCCAACAGCCACTGGGATCCAAATAAAGAGGGTGAAAAAGTCATCGGTGTCTACCGCCTCACTATGAAGAGTAATTCCGATAACTTCCGCCAGTCCTCGATTCAGGGTGTCATGAAACGAATCAAAGCCAAAGGTGCCAAAGTCATCATTTACGAACCAACCCTGCAGAACGGTGAAACCTTCTATGGCTCTGAAGTAGTTAATGATTTAAAGAAATTCAAGAAAAAAAGCCAGGCAATTATCGCTAACAGATACGATTCCTGCCTGGATGATGTGAAAGATAAGGTTTATACAAGAGATATTTTTAAACGTGACTAAAAATTTCGGGAGGGCGAATGCCCTCCCTAAGTTATTAGTTTACGTCTATAGCTTTCTGTTTTACATGGATCCGTCTCTTTTAATGACAGAAACCACTGTTTTCACCAAGATTTTAATATCCAGTGCAAAACTCCATTCTGTGATATACCGGGTATCCAGCTTTACCACTTCCTCAAAGTCCGTAATGTTACTGCGTCCGCTTACCTGCCACATACCGGTAATCCCCGGTTTGGTAGCCAGACGTGCTCTGTGATGAAGCTCATACTTTTCCCATTCATCCACTGTAGGTGGACGGGTACCTACCAAGCTCATGTCACCCTTCAAGACATTGTAAAACTGTGGAAATTCATCTAAAGAATAATCCCTGATAATATTTCCAATTCCTTTTTTGACTGTTCCGTCAGGAAGCTTCTTGCTTCCAATGATCCTCGGGTCAAAATCCAATTTAAACATAAATCCGTCTTTTACACGGTTCTGCTCCATCAGTTCTTTCTTTCTCTCTTCCGCATCCAGATACATGCTTCGGAATTTATAAATCTTGAACTTACGCCCATTCTTTCCCACACGTGTCTGAGAGAAAAATACCGGCCCCGGAGACTCTTTCTTAATGAGCGGTGCAATGACGATAAAAATCAAACCAGTGCACAGACAGCCTACCAGACCGCCAATGATATCCAGCGTCCTTTTGGCAAATAACTGCATCGGTGTCGCCACGTTAATACTGCTGGTAAGTACGGTATAATTACCGAGCTTTTCAATAAACTGCTTATGATCATTTTCCTCATCGGAATTTTTAAATAATCCCTGATGAACTGTGATTCCCATTTCCAGAAACTGCTCTGTCAGCTTTTTCACTGCAGAACTATTATCTGAAGTTCGGATAAATACTTCGTCCACCCACTCACGGCAAACATAATTCACCACATTTTTCACATCGGAAACAACGGGAACACCTTCGATTACTTCCCCGGTTTTATCCAAGTCCGTCATGACCAATCCAGTCACATTTAATTTTTCTACCTGATGAGCCCGTAAGCCCTCCAGTACAGAAGAAACCAGCAAGGATTCTGTCACTACCAGAATCGAACGCTCACTGCCCTTCTCACTTTTCTTCCACAGATAGTTTTTCCAGACAAATCTGGTCACATAACTTAAGACAAAATAGTAGAAAATGAAAAAATACAGCGTAATACGTGAATAGTCTTCCGTTCTCTTAGCCGAAAACAGATAGAAAAACAGAAATAATGCCACCAGTCCAATATGCTTTACCGTAGCAATAAACTCCACATAATACCCTCTTCGCATGACTTTGCTGAAAGTATTTGCAAAATAAGCCACTGCAAAATTGATTGCTATGAGAACCAACGAAAGTGTCGCATAATATACTCTGTTCTCCGCATAAGCAGGATTAAATCCATGTCTCGTAATGAAAGCTCCCCATAAGCCCAACAGCATACAGATGATATCTATCAAAATGAAGTCTAAATGCTTTCTCCATCCGTCAAAGTTTTTTTTGTACATCTCTTCCTCCTGAAGTGTTTCAAGTTACACCTCTACATCATAAGACGGATGGCACTTTTTGTCAAATCATATTGATGCCCTTTTCAGCCCTTTCAGCCCTTTCTTGCTCCCTGAACTCAATGTCTTAAAAATACTATTGATTATTCCGCCCGCAAATGTTACATTACATTCAGATATCACCTCTCCGCCTAAGATGATATCCTCTGTACGTTCATCGGCACATCTGATTTCAATGGCCATGTTCCGCTACATTCTCCAAAAGAATGAAAATGTTTTAAGAGGGCTGATCTGTTCCCTGCTGCATTTAAATCCTGAAGACATCCAAACGGTTGAAATCAAAAATCCCATTAATTTAGCCGGGGATGTATCCGGGAAAGAATTCATCCTTGATATCAACATTCTACTCAATAATGACAGACTCATTGGACTCGAAATGCAGGTACTCAATGAATACAACTGGCCTGAACGTTCTCTATCCTACCTCTGTCGCACCTATGATCAACTGTATCGGGGACAGGAATACGAAGATGCACTTCCCGCAATTCATATCGGCTTTCTAAATTTTACGCTTCATCCTTCACATCCCGAGTTTTACGCAACTTATCAAATGTTAAATGTGAAAAATCATCTGCTGTATAGTGACAAATTCACGCTCTCTGTGGTAAACTTAAAACATATAGATCTGGCAACAGAAGAGGATAAAGCCTATGGCATTGACTATTGGGCAGCCCTCTTTAAAGCAAAAACATGGGAGGATTTGCGTATGTTAGCACAAAATAGTGAAGCCCTACAGGAAGCTGCAGCCAACCTTTATATTGCAAATTCTGACGAAATCGTACGACAGCAATGCCGTGCCAGAGAAGATGCTGAACGAAGGGAGCGTACACTGGAACGCAATAATCGGTTATTGAAAGAAGAGGTTGCAAAACATAAGAAAGCACTTTTAGAAAAAGATAGTGCTCTTGCTGAAATGGGTAATACTCTTACTGAAAAAGATAATGCCCTTGCTGAAAAAGAACAGGAAATTCTTCGCTTGAAAGCACTGCTTGCAAAATAATACTATATGGAAATCCCTTCGGATATAAAATGTCCGAAGGGATTATTAATTCAAAATTACCGAATGTGGAAACCTCTTTTGCCATCTCTGTTATTATTTGTACCATAGTTGTTCCGGACAGAGAACCGTCCCCTTGTCTTACAAACAATTTATGTGTCTGATCCAACAGGGAATATGCTACACATATTGCCAACGCCAACAGACTCCTTAGCAGCACACCCTTCCTATACAAAGATCTGTCGCCAAAAGTAATACAGGCTGATGCTACACAAACTCCAAACACTCCAAACTGATAAATATGGGCCATTCTGCGCGGATTGTTTAATTGCAACTGATTCCAAATCTGTTGCAACATGCCTTCATCCGCAGCTTCCGGAAATAGTACCGGTGCTGTAGATTTAACAGTATCAGTCAATTCCAGTGTAGCTTCTGCTGATTGAGTTGTTAAAAAAGAGATCATTCCCGCAGTTAAAATACTCAAAAAGAGAGAAGTATAAAAGATCAGTTTACGTGTATTGCTCATATTTTCCGGATTTCCTATTTCATTTTCTATAATCAAATATATAATAACACATCTCAATCAAAAAACATATATTGTAACATGACTGTTGAATTCCCCATTGTCTGGCTATCAGTTTAACAAATAGAAACGGGCAATGGTTTACCACTGCCCTGAACAATTTCATCATTTCATCAATTTTTCAAGTTCTTGACTGCTAATCTGAAGTCTTTTGGTTACTTCTTCCGGTGTGATCAATCCATCACGGAGCAATTCTTTGTAAGCATCAATTTTCCCTTGACTAATTCCTCTGTTCAAAATTCTCTTTGCCTCATAGTCTAAAACTTTTCCTACCATAACAGATTTCACTCCTTTCCGCACTTTCTTGTGGTTTCTGGCCAAATACTCCAACACCTTGCCTGTCATTTCCATAAGCGTACGTTTTATGTACTCGTCAATCTCCCCGGCAAGTGCAAGATCCTCCAGCCGGTCTCGGATATACTGATACTCTTCCAGTAGCACGTTCCTCTGTTCCTTATCTTCATCATACACCTTGAATCTGCTCTCATGTGTAAAAATGTAAAAAGGGATGAGAAACAACAGCTTCCTACTGAAAATTTCTTCCAGACTGTAGCTGTTCAATTTTACAACCGCAATCTCATAATCCATCTCTCCTGCCGGTGAACGGATCTCCACTTGGATCTTATCCGGAGTGTTCTTTCCACAGCGCAAATACAAGACCGCTGAATGAGGAAAATTCACCGTCAGTACATTTTCCCTGACTTCTCCATCATCCAGTGCAATCTGTGCACCATACTCAAACATTCTGATCAGCATGCTGCTGTCAGAAGTACTCTGGCATTCCAGATGATACTTTTTCGGAACCGTATCCAGTATCTCGAAACAGGTATCTGTAATGCGCTTATTCATCCTGCCATCCATCTGGTTGGCAAAATGCTCATTTGGATAGAAATGTATTGGCGTTTCCTCCGAATAGTGTTCCTGAAATACTTCATTGATAAATGGAATCAATAGTTTTGGACAGTCATTTACCAGTGTTCTAAAAACGTTATCATATTGAGCACCCATAGACATTCTACCTCCTTATGCTGTGAATGTATTAGTGTGCTCCCCCATATTCATACGATTACAATGCTATATTATCAATAAATTTGAGAGCGTGCAAGAAAGAAATCATTAACTTGCATGCGACTCCCTGGACACAATGTCCCGTATTTCCTTCCCATACCTCTGTGCTGCCTTTATCGTCGTATTCGTCCCACTCTTTGCTCCCGCATCTATCACATATAATACATCTGACAATCCCGCAATAATACGATTCCTTCTTGGGAAATTATATTGACGCGGCGTCGTTCCCGGCGGATATTCAGAAATCAGCAGACCATCTTTTGAAATTCTTTCCATTAATACCATATGTTCCATTGGATAACATTGATCGATTCCAAAACCTAATACTGCTATGGTATATCCGCCATGATTAATTGCAGCCGTATGTGAATAAGAATCTATTCCCTTTGCCATACCGCTGATTACAGGTATATGATCCTCCACCGATTGTATAGCTGTTCTGATCGCACATTCTTTTCCTTCCTTACTACATCTGCGTGCACCGACAATTCCCGCACCATGGGTCCATCTTTCCTTAATTGTTCCTTTGTAATAAAGCATAATTGGAAATTCTTGATTCTCCCGGATATTATGAGCAAATACCTGATCTTCATATTTCACAATATGAATCCCTTGCTTTACACAGTTTTTCTGAATCTGTTTGGCCTCTTCCATTGCTTTTTCAGAACCTTCCTTGATCAAATTCAAACAATGTGCGGTAATCTTTCCCTGAGGGCTCAAATGGTTTCTGTTCATATATATTTCATATGGAGTACCAAATTCCTTTAGAAGCATATGCCAGCTTAAAGGTCCTAAACCTTTTATACTTTCCAACCAAATGTAATATAATTCCATAAACACCTCAGCTATTTGATTACATACATATCACTGTTACTTTTATCAAGATCCCGACAGCCTAACACAAAGATCACATCTTCTTTTTCAATATTTTTTGCACCGCGCAAGTCAGCTGCAGTTCTGGCCAGCCTAAGCAGTTTATGAATCACTCTCGCACTATAACCATATTTTTCACTGGCTGATTTCAAAATTCCCGTAGTCTCAGGATCAATCTTACAATACTTCTGAATCATGGAAGAGGTCATTTGTGCATTACAGTTTACAAGTTCCTCGTCTTTAAATCTCGCTTGCTGAATTGTTCTTGCTTTTTCTACTTTTGCTCGCAGTTCCGCAGAACTTCTCTCTGGTTTTTCCTCTGACAAATGGAAGTAATCCACATGCCGCACGTTCTTCTGTATATCTATCCTCTCTAAAATTGGACCGGATATTTTTCCACGATAATGTATGATCTCATAATCGGTACATTTACATCTGCTTCCGGGATAATATCCACACGGACATGGATTCATTGCCGCTACAAGCATAAAATTTGCCGGATATGTATTGGTTCCATTCACTCTGGATATCGTTACTTTCTTATTCTCCATCGGCTGTCGCAGTGCATCCAATGTGCTTTTACTAAATTCAGCCAACTCATCCAAAAATAGTACTCCATGATGGGATAGGGAAACTTCCCCCGGTTGCGCAAAGCTCCCACCACCAATCAACGCATTTAAAGAAATATTGTGATGTGGCGCACGAAATGTTCTATTCAACATAAGGCCATGATCAGCTGGAAGTAAACCAGAAATGCTATGTATTTTCGTCACTTCCAGAGACTCTTTCTCTGTCATCTGAGGAAGAATCGTTGGTATCCTTTCCGCAATCATGGTCTTCCCACAACCAGGTTCTCCAATCATCAGTACGTTATGGCCTCCTGCTGCCCCAAGAACAATCGCATCTATCAATTCCTGCTGTCCTTTTACATCTGAAAAATCCAAAGTCGTTTGTCTTGAAACTACTTCTGGTAACTTTACTTCGTCTTCCCCTTTGGATGGAGTGAATTTTCCTTCCAAAAATTGTACTGTATCACGAAGTGTACGTAAGCCTACAACTCCCATGCCGGAAACACTTTCTGCTTCTTTCCAATTTTCATATGGAACAATTACTGTTTTTATTCCACAGTGCATTGCCTCTGTCACCATTGGCAAAATACCATTACATGGGCGTAATCTTCCATTTAGTGATAATTCACCGATTAAAGCATACTGTTCCAAATCTTTCGTGCAGATCTGATCTGTCTGCTGTAACAATGCGATCGTCATTGCAAGATCATAATGAGATCCTCGTTTTCTACGATTTCCCGGTGCCAAAGAAATGATCACCTTATCTTTCGGTATGTCATAACCACAGAATTCAATTGCCGCCTGTATCCGTTCCCCTGCTTCTTTCACTGCCTGATCTCCAAGCCCGATAATTGAGATTGCCTGCTGCTGACCACGTATCGTCGTTGCCTCAACTTCAATCTCAAATCCTTCGATTCCTTCCACCGACATACTCTTTACCACGGTAGCCACTTCTCGTCCTCCCCTATATCCTTCTGAATCAATATTTCATGTTCTGCATGAGATATTGCACCTTCTACAAACATCCTGTATTGTTCAGCCTGATTTCCCTTAAAATAGTCTAATACTTCCTGACGACTCAGAAGTTCATTTTCTTTCTTTGAAACAATACTGTCGTAACTGCTGTATTTATAATCTAATGGATTTCTCACCATAGATGCCCTTACCGGATTTAAGTGAATATATCTGCTGACTTCCAAAAAATATCTGCCATCCTCGATCAAGCAGGATACATATCTTGAATCAAACACATGGCCCTTTGTTCCATATTTACGGTTAAAATACATGGCATAACTTTGCATCAGACGTTTCATCAACTTCCATATTTCATCATTTTTTGTTGCGATCAACATATGGAAATGTGTTGTCATCAGGCAATAACTGTGTATACAAAATGGATACCTCTCCATTGTCTTTTGCATAATTTTGAAAAAGATCTCATAATCTTCCTCATTCCTAAACAATTCTGTACTTCTGACACTTCTCGCCATCACATGATAGATCGCGTTTTCATACCAAATTCTTTGTTTACTTATAATTTCATTCTCCTTATATATGTATTTATACGCTTATACGTACTTCTTTTTTCAAAAATCGGATGCAACTGATCTGCACCCAACTTCATCGTCATTTATTTGTTATTTTCCATTTCCGCCAATGCTTCCAGATATCCCATCAAGCGTTTCTGACTGCTTGAATCCAGGTTTTGATATTTTTCTACAAGAATCCCAAGTTCTGTACCTTTGGAAATTACATAAGTTTGATTTTCTCTGCTTCGCTCTCCACTATGTTCTGCTCCAGATAACAACTCATGGGGTGAAACTCCCAATACCTCACTGATAATCAGAATTTTATCCGACACCGGATTTGTGCGCTTCTTTTTCCAGTCACTTATGGTACTTTCAGCTATTCCTGTCTTACTTGCGAACTCCTTCTGGGTCATGCCACGTTGTTTCAGAAGTTCAAATATACGATCACTTATGATTTTCATCTATTCTCTCTGCTATGTCATTCAAATTGTGTCGGGAACCATTTCCGACCTCAAAATTATCATGCCAATCCAGATATCTATTCGGCAGGCGTCGCCTCTCCTGCATCTCTTTTGACCCGTAGGGTGTGTGGTTGCAACGAAATTTACCACCTCGAATAATTATCTGGATAAGACCTGATTAATATACGTACACTATACGATATTTATTCATTTTTGTAAAGAATCCTCTTATTTCTCAAATAATTTTGAAGTCTTTTTTCACTAATTTCCCAACATGAAATAATTGAATTTTTGTATCCGGGCTCATCCTCAGCAGTACAAATGCGCAACACAATTTGTATGTGTTGTCCATCTTTTAAATTAATTCGCTTGATTATAAGTCCTGTATTCACATGCTTGTCTTCAATAATATAATCAGGATTTTTAAGTGCCGATTCAAAATAATTGACTACCTTTTCATAGACCTCAGGATGTCTCTCCAAAATATGTTGCATTTGATTAGTTGTAATAATGACATCTTCTGTCACGATTTGATCCGTTATGCACCTATATAGTTCTCTGTCAATCTTTCCTATCAAATGCAACCGTATATCCTCTTTTGTCTCCAGTTACTTTTAATTCTATTACATTGACAGTTATTTGTAAATACGTATTTATTTGTTTATAAAAATTTAATAGTCCCTGAACTCAGTTTTATCAATGCCATTTAGCTGGCTTAATAAACTGGTTCAAAAGTCAAGGACTTTTTTTAGACAGATTTTATGGTTTTATGGA
>CALZFY010000051.1:0-17441 GCA_945786935.1 uncultured Lachnoclostridium sp. | reverse complement strand
ATTATATCTTGCATTTCAGGTGATCGAGTATGCCCTTTTGGCAGCACCCGGTGCACCCTTAAAACAGGCCATTATAGATGCCAAAATCGGAAAAGATGTCATCAGCTCCTATGATAACGGAATCCTGCAGCCGATCTTTTCTATCATTGCAAAAAATGCAAACACAGAATTAACAGACGCCTTTGTGACCCTGATCCATCAGACATTGGAAAATCTGGTGCATAAGGGGCTGGATAAAAAGGCACTGGAAGCCGGATTAAATTACTATGAATTCCGTTACCGTGAAGCTGATTTTGGAAATTATCCAAAGGGATTAATGTATGGATTACAGGCTTTTGACAGCTGGCTTTACGATGAGACCCAGCCATTTTTACATCTGGAAGCATTAGATACCTTTGCTTCTTTGAGAAAACGTATTTCTACAAATTACTTTGAGAATCTGATTCAGGCATATCTTCTGGACAACACCCATAAGGCGGTTGTAGTAGTGGAACCAAAGAAGGGACTTTCTCAGAAAAAAGAACGGGAGCTGGCCGAAAAACTCGCAGCTTATAAAGCATCTCTTTCAGAAGAAGAGTGTAAGGGTCTGGTGGAATTTACCCACCATTTAAGGGCATATCAGGAAGAAGAAAGCTCTCAGGAGGATCTGGAGAAGATTCCGGTATTAAAACTGGAGGACATTGACAAAAAGGTACGTCCCTTTAAGAATGAGGAACTGACCATTGCTGATACAAAGGTGCTGTACCATGAGTATCATACCAACGGCATTGTATATCTGAACCTGGTATTCGACATCAGTGATGTACCGAAGGAACTGATTCCTTACGTTTCCATCCTGAAAAATGTACTGGGATATGTTGATACAGAACATTATTCCTTTGGAGAACTGTTCCATGAGATCAACCGACGCAGTGGTGGAATAAGTGCATCCCTGGGAATGTATGTCAATGATCAGGACGAAAGCAAAAATGTAGCTACCTATGAACTTCGTGCAAAGGCCCTGGAAAATCAGATGAGTTTCGTATGCTCCATGATCAGGGAAATCCTGACCACTTCAAAATTGGACGATGAAAAGAGATTGTATGAGATCCTGGCACAGATGAAATCAAGGCTTCAGATGTCTTTGCCATCCCATGGACATTCTACCGCAATTACAAGAGCTATGTCCTATTTCTCAAGAAGCTCTGCTTTTACAGAGCAGACGGGTGGCATTGAATTTTACCGTGTCATCGAAAGACTGGAAAGCCATTTTGCAGAGGAAAAAGAACAGCTTATTTGCAACTTAAGAGAAGCATTAAAATGTATTTTCCGTCCGGAAAAGCTTCTGGTAAGCGTTACCTGTGAAAGATCTGCCCTGGAAGGACTAAGGAGTCAGCTTCCTTTGGTGAAGGAATGTCTCCAAAGCCATGCAATGGATCATGAGGCGCAAATTTGCTGTCTGGGCAGGAAAAATGAAGGATTTTTAACCTCCTCCCAGGTACAGTATGTAGCAGTGGCAGGAAACTTTAAAAAGGCAGGTCTTAAGTACACCGGAGCTTTACGGGTATTAAAGGTGATTTTAAGCTATGATTACCTCTGGCTCCAGATTCGTGTCAAGGGTGGTGCCTACGGATGTATGAGCGGCTTTACCCGAAACGGAAACGGATATCTGGTAAGCTACCGTGATCCGAACTTAAAAGAGACCTTTGATGTCTATAAAGGAACTGTGGATTACCTTAAGAATTTTGATGTCTCTGACCGTGACCTGTTAAAATATATCATCGGAACCATCAGTGATATGGATATTCCACTGACTCCATCCACCGCAGGACAGAGATCTTTGACAGCATACCTTACCGGCACGACAGAAGAGACCCTGGCAAAAGAACGTGCAGAGGTTCTTGGCTGTACGGTGGAGGACATCCGGGCACTTGCAGATTATATTCAGGCAATTCTGGATGAGAAAGCTATTTGTGTAGTGGGAAATGAAACACTGCTTAGACAGAAAAAAGAACTGTTTGAAAATCTGGTTCCATTATTTCAGTCATAAAGGAAAGGAACATGTATGAATACGAAAGCAAATTTTAAATCAGGGTTTGTGACCCTGATTGGAAGACCGAATGTTGGAAAATCTACTCTGATGAACCGACTCATCGGACAGAAGATCGCCATTACCTCCAACAAACCGCAGACTACCAGAAACCGTATCCAGACAGTCTATACAGATGAGCGCGGCCAGATCGTTTTTTTGGACACTCCGGGCATTCACAAAGCAAAAAATAAGCTGGGTGAGTATATGGTAAATGTAGCAGAACGGACCTTAAAGGAAGTGGATGTAGTACTTTGGCTTGTGGAGCCGACAACCTTTATCGGAGCCGGAGAGCAGCATATTGCTGCGCAGCTTAGAACCATCAAAACTCCCATCGTACTGGTGATCAATAAGGTAGATACCGTAAAAAAAGAAGAAATTCTTAAATTTATTGATGCCTACAAGGATATTTGTGAGTTTGCAGACATTGTGCCGGTTTCAGCCTTAAAGGGACAGAATACGGATACCGTACTGGAAGTGATTTTTAAGTATCTTCCTTACGGTCCTATGTTTTATGATGAGGATACCGTGACCGATCAGCCACAGAGACAGATCGTAGCAGAAATGATCCGTGAAAAGGCACTTCGCTGTCTTGATGAGGAAATTCCTCACGGAATTGCCGTAACCATTGAAAAGATGAAGGAACGTCCGGGCGGAAAGGTGGTAGATATCGAAGCATCGATCATCTGTGAACGGGACAGCCATAAGGGAATTATTATCGGAAAAGGCGGTTCCATGCTTAAGAAAATCGGCAGTGCGGCGAGATTTGAGATCGAGAAAATGTTGGAAATGAAAGTAAATCTTCAGCTTTGGGTAAAGGTGCGCAAGGACTGGAGAGACAGTGACCTTTTCATCAAAAATTTCGGATACGATAAGAAAGAGATTTAAAACCCATGAGGGATGCAGTAACATTGACAGGTATTGTCCTGTCTTCGGCTCCCTCCGGGGAGTATGACAAGCGGGTGGTGCTACTGACAAAGGAGAGAGGAAAGATCACAGCGTTTGCCAGAGGTGCCAGAAGACCCCATTCAGCTCTTTTGGCCGCTACAGGAGTTTTTGCCTTCGGTACCTTCCTTTTATATGAGGGAAAGGATGCTTACAGTCTGGTGCAGGCCAATATCTCCAATTATTTTCCGGAACTGATGAATGATTTCGGGGGCGCCTACTACGGTATGTATTTTTGCGAGCTGGCAGATTATTATACCCGGGAAAACAATGATGAACTGGCAGTGATGAAGCTTCTTTATCAATCCTTAAGAGCATTGACAAACAAGGCGCTTGGCAGGGAGCTGGTGCGATATATTTACGAATTGAAGCTCTTTACCTGTGTGGGAGAATATCCGCAGGTTTTTGGATGTACCCAGTGTGGCAGCCAGGAAAATTTAGAACAATTCTCCATGTTCCACGGCGGGATGGTATGCAAAGAATGCAGGGGAAAGGTAAAAGACGGAATTTTGATGAATCCTTCTACGGTATATACCATGCAATACATTGTCAGTACACCGGTGGAGAAGCTTTATACCTTTACGGTCACGCCGGAAGTACTTTCGGAACTTCGGATGGTCATGGACCGGTGGAGAGAGCGGTATCTTGATAAAAATATGAAGTCTCTGGAAATATTGGAGAGCGTCAAAGATATTTGTTGAAATTAAAGGCGATTGACGTTATAATGTTTTGTAATATGCTGGTGTGGGAATTTAAAAACACCTGTCCGAAGGAGGCGTGTGAATGAAAAAGGCGTACCGTGTGGCATTTTTGCTGGCAGCAGTTTTTTTGCTCAGTGGATGCGGCCAGAAGTTTGAGCCTACGGAAAGTACCCTGTTTGTTAACTCTAAGGGAAAGGTCAGGAGTGCCGTTATTGAGAGTTTTGAACAGGACTATTATGACTTTGAAGAACTTTCCGGGGAGGTAAAAGAAAGGATCTCTGAATACTGTCTGACGATGGAAGGAGAACCAATTACTCTGGAGTCTATAGAAAAAGGTGAGCAGGAAGTGACTTTATTCCTGACTTATGAGACAGTGGAAGATTATTGTACATTTAATGATTTACTGCTGTTTTCCGGAACTTTCGCAGAAGCAAAGGCTGCAGGATATATTCCGACAGAGCTCCAAAGTCCAGAGGGTGAAGCGGTTGCGGTGGATTCTGTGGAGTTAAATGATCTCAAGGTCATCGTTACAGAGGAAAGTATCGCAATTCAAACTGCCGGAAAAATCAAATATATGAGTGATAATGTAACATTCATTGACAAAAAGCTTGCAAGAGCTTTGGAAGCTGGTGTGGCACATCCGGCTTTCGTACTATATAAATAGGAAGAGGAGAGAAACAATGGAAAAGACAATGGAAAAAATCGTAGCATTGGCAAAGAGCAGAGGATTTGTATATCCGGGTTCTGAGATCTACGGCGGACTTGCGAACACATGGGATTACGGAAATCTCGGTGTAGAGCTGAAAAACAATGTAAAGAAAGCATGGTGGCAGAAATTCGTACAGGAAAATCCATACAATGTTGGTGTGGACTGTGCGATCCTGATGAACCCTCAGACATGGGTAGCTTCCGGACATCTGGGAGGATTTTCTGATCCTCTGATGGACTGTAAGGCATGTAAGGAACGTTTCCGTGCAGACAAACTTATTGAAGACTATATGGTAGAAAACGGCATTGAAATCGAAGGAAGCGTCGATGCATGGTCTCCGGAAGAAATGAAGGCTTATGTAGACGAACACGATATCGTATGTCCTTCCTGCGGCAAAAAAGATTTCACAGACATCCGTCAGTTCAACCTGATGTTCAAAACCTTCCAGGGTGTTACTGAGGATGCAAAAAATACCGTATATTTAAGACCAGAAACTGCACAGGGTATCTTCGTAAACTTCAAAAATGTGCAGAGAACCTCCAGAAAGAAAGTACCATTTGGTATCGGACAGATCGGTAAATCCTTCAGAAATGAGATCACACCGGGTAACTTTACCTTCCGTACCAGAGAATTCGAGCAGATGGAGCTGGAATTCTTCTGTAAACCGGGTACAGACCTTGAATGGTTTGCTTACTGGAAAGAATACTGCATCAACTGGCTGAAGGCTCTGGGTATGAAGGACGAGGAATTAAGAGCCAGAGACCACTCTCCGGAAGAGCTTTGCTTCTACAGCCGTGCAACCACTGACCTGGAATTCAAATTTCCATTCGGATGGGGCGAGCTTTGGGGTATTGCAGACAGAACTGATTATGACTTAACACAGCATCAGAACGTATCCGGTGAGGATATGTCTTACTTTGATGATGAGATCAAGGAAAAATATATCCCATATGTTGTAGAGCCGTCTTTAGGAGCTGACCGTGTCGTTTTGGCATTCCTGTGTGCAGCTTATGATGAAGAAGAATTAGAAGGCGGAGATGTAAGAACTGTGCTTCATTTCCATCCGGCATTAGCTCCGGTGAAGGTAGCGGTGCTTCCACTTTCTAAGAAGCTTAACGAAGGTGCGGAAAAAGTATTTGCTGAACTTTCCAGGAAATACAACTGCGAATTTGATGACAGAGGAAACATCGGTAAGAGATACCGCCGTCAGGACGAAATCGGTACTCCATTCTGCGTAACTTATGACTTCGAATCAGAAGAAGACGGAGCCGTAACCGTACGTGACCGTGATACCATGGAACAGGTTCGTATTAAAATTGAAGAGCTGGATGCATATCTCGCAGACAAATTCACATTTTAATGGAATTTGACAAAACATAAACAAATCAACAAAACAACGGCAGTGATGCCGTTGTTTTTTGTTGGTTTTTGGGATAATATTTGTGGAATTTAGTGGAAACCTATTGACGAATCCCCAAAATATGGTATGATAGATGTGTGCGCACAAAGGTGCGTTTTTTTTCTCAAAAGGGGAGAAGCATTTCACTTATTAATTACAAATTTAGGAGGAACACAAAATGGCAAAATGGGTTTATATGTTTAGCGAAGGCGATGCTAGCATGCGTAACACACTCGGTGGTAAAGGCGCAAACCTTGCTGAAATGACAAAATTAGGTCTTCCGGTACCACAGGGATTTACAATCACAACAGATGCGTGTACTCAGTATTATGAAGACGGACGTCAGATCAACGAAGAAATTCAGGCACAGATTAACGAGGCAATCGTTAAAATGGAAGAAATCACAGGAAAGAAATTCGGTGATTTGGAAAATCCACTCCTTGTTTCTGTTCGTTCCGGTGCAAGAGCATCTATGCCGGGTATGATGGATACTATTTTGAACCTCGGTCTTAACGAAGAAGTAGTAGAAGTAGTTGCTAAGAAAACCGGTAATGAAAGATGGGCTCGCGACTGCTACAGAAGATTCATCCAGATGTACTCTGATGTAGTTATGGAAGTTGGTAAAAAATACTTTGAAGAACTCATCGACAAGATGAAAGAAGAAAAAGGCGTTACAAATGACATTGACCTGACTGCTGACGACCTGAAAGAATTAGCAAATCAGTTCAAAGCAGAATATAAAGCAAAAATCGGACAGGACTTCCCGGATGATCCAAAGGAACAGTTAATGGGTGCAGTAAAAGCTGTATTCCGTTCATGGGACAACCCACGTGCCAATGTATATCGTCGTGACAACGATATTCCATATTCCTGGGGTACTGCTGTAAACGTACAGGAAATGGCATTTGGTAACTGGTCTGATGAATCCGGTACAGGTGTAGCATTCACACGTGATCCTGCTACAGGCGAAAAGAAACTCATGGGTGAATTCCTCATCAATGCACAGGGTGAAGACGTTGTTGCCGGTGTTCGTACACCACAGCCAATCGCTCAGCTTGCAGAAGTTATGCCGGAAGTATTCAAACAGTTTACAGAAGTATGCAGCATTCTTGAAAACCATTACAGAGATATGCAGGATATGGAATTTACAATCCAGGATAGAAAGCTCTTTATGCTTCAGACACGTAATGGTAAGAGAACAGCTCAGGCAGCTTTAAAGATTGCCTGTGACCTTGTTGATGAAGGCATGAGAACAGAAGAAGAAGCTGTTGCCATGATCGATCCTCGTAACTTAGATACATTATTACATCCACAGTTTGATGCAGCTGCATTAAAAGCTGCAACTCCAATGGGAAGAGGTCTTGGTGCTTCTCCGGGTGCTGCTTGCGGTAAGATTGTATTCACAGCTGAAGATGCTGAAA
Source organism: uncultured Lachnoclostridium sp. (assembly GCA_945786935.1). Lineage (GTDB taxonomy): Bacteria > Bacillota > Clostridia > Lachnospirales > Lachnospiraceae > HGM12587. The sequence goes on along the minus strand of CALZFY010000051.1, from coordinate 10,198 downwards.
AATGGCATGCAAGAGGAGAAAAAGTTGTTCTTGTACGTCTGGAAACATCTCCGGAAGATATCACAGGTATGAAAGCATCTCAGGGTATCCTGACAGTTCGTGGTGGTATGACATCTCACGCTGCAGTAGTTGCACGTGGTATGGGTACCTGCTGTGTATCCGGATGCGGCGACATCAAGATGGATGAAGAAAACAAGAAATTCACATTAGCAGGAAAAGAATTCCATGAAGGAGATCCAATCTCTATCGATGGTACCACAGGTAACATTTATGACGGAATCATTCCTACAGTTGATGCTAAGATTGCCGGAGAATTCGGAAGAATCATGGCATGGGCAGATAAATTCAGAAGATTAAAAGTTCGTACAAATGCTGATACACCGGCAGATGCTAAGAAAGCTCGCGAACTTGGTGCAGAAGGTATCGGACTTTGCCGTACAGAGCATATGTTCTTCGAAGAAGACAGAATCGCTGCATTCCGTGAAATGATCTGTTCTGACACCGTAGAAGAAAGAGAAGCAGCTCTTGAAAAGATCCTTCCATATCAGCAGGGAGACTTCGAAGCATTATACGAAGCACTTGAAGGAAATCCGGTTACTATCCGTTTCCTGGATCCGCCATTACATGAATTCGTTCCGACAACAGAAGAAGATATCAAGAAACTTGCAGATGCTCAGGGCAAATCTGTGGAAGCTATCAAAGCTATCATTGATGGATTACATGAATTCAACCCAATGATGGGACATCGTGGACTTCGTCTTGCAGTTACCTATCCGGAAATTGCTAAGATGCAGACAAAAGCTGTTATCCGTGCAGCAATTAAAGTTCAGGCTGCTCATCCGGACTGGAATGTAAAACCGGAAATCATGATTCCACTTTCCAGTGATACAAAAGAATTAGCATTCGTTAAGAAAATTGTTGTTGCAACTGCAGATGCTGAAATCGCAGCAGCAGGCGTTGATCTGAAATACGAAGTAGGTACTATGATGGAAATTCCACGTGCATGTCTGACAGCTGATGAAATCGCTAAGACAGCAGACTTCTTCTGCTTCGGTACAAATGACTTAACACAGATGACCTACGGCTTCTCACGTGATGATGCTGGTAAATTCCTGGAAGCTTATTATGAAAATAAGATCTTCGAAAATGACCCATTTGCAAAACTCGACCAGAATGGTGTTGGTAGATTAATGGAAATGGCTATCAAACTTGGAAAACCGGTAAATGAAAAACTTCACTTCGGTATCTGTGGAGAGCACGGCGGTGATCCTACATCCGTAGAATTTTGCCATAAGATCGGATTGGACTATGTATCCTGCTCACCATTCCGTGTACCAATCGCAAGACTGGCAGCAGCACAGGCAGCTATTGCGGACAAATAAAGAAAAACTCGTTTTTGAGTAAACATAACTTTACAGGCGTATTACCTCAACAGGTGATACGCCTGTTTTGTTGCAGAAAAATATTTAGATCAGTGCAAAAAAGACACAGAGCATGAAGATCATACTCTGTGTCCTATCATTTTATCAAGAAGTTTTCAAATCATTATTTAGCCTGCTCTAATGCAAGTGTGATGGTTGTGATGTCACAAACTTCTGTAGGTCCATAGTACTGGATCGCACCCGGATACACGAAGCATGTATCAGCTGCCCACTCTTCACGATGAGCTTCGAAATATTTGAATGGTGCGCCGTCAAGTTCTACAAGAGCTTTCTTGATAACCGGTTTGTCTTCACCATGTCTTCTTTCAATGTTCATCATCTTTGTGATTGGCATACCGCCTGCAACCCATTCGTTTGCAGGAGCAGAGAGGTTGGAAACTTTTGATAAGTATCCGTTGTAACCATACTGGATCAGCATGAATGCATTGTAGCCTAAGGAGTAGCAGTAGTCAGCATCAAAGTTAGACGGGAATGCACATCTTCCTTCATATCCTAAGAAGTGATGGAGTGCATTGAATTTACCTTTGTAAGTTCCGGCTGCTTTTCTTGCTTCCAGTTTATCTTTTACAAGTGCAGAAAATAATTTTTCAGATTCGATGAGAGAAACCTGTACGTTTCCGTGTGGATCTCGCTCTAAGAATAACTGCTGCTGGATTGCTTCCGGAAGGATTGCAAATACTTCCATGGATTCTTTTGTTAAACCTTTTTCAATGAAAGCATATTTTTCAGCCCATGTTGGGAGTGCATTGAAAGCATCAGCCTTGCTTCCTGCAAGGAGTTCATTGATTTCCTGGATCAGTACGGAGAATTCAGGAACGAATTCAACAACACCTTCAGGAATAATAGCTACACCGAAGTTCATGCCTTTTGCAGCTCTCTTTTCTACAGAATCAGCGATGTAATCAGCAATCTGGGAAAGAGACATTTTCTTAGCAGCTACTTCTTCAGAAACGAGACAGATGTTTGGCTGGGTTTTCAGCGCACATTCCAGTGCAACGTGAGAGGCACTACGTCCCATAACCTTTACGAAATGCCAGTATTTCTTTGCAGAGTTTGCATCTCTTTCAATGTTTCCGATGATTTCGCTGTAGGTCTTTGTAGCTGTATCGAAACCAAAGGAGCACTCGATGTCTTCGTTTTTCAGGTCACCATCGATTGTTTTTGGACATCCGATTACCTGAACGCCAGTATTGTGTGCTGCAAAATATTCAGCAAGAACAGCAGCGTTTGTGTTGGAATCATCGCCACCGATGATAACAACTGCAGTAATACCATGTTTTTTGCATACTTCAGCAACGATAGCAAACTGTTCGTTTGTTTCAAGTTTTGTTCTGCCGGAACCGATGATGTCGAATCCACCTGTATTTCTGTATTCGTTGATATATTCGTCATCAAAAATTACATAATCATCTTCGATGAGTCCGCTTGGGCCGCCCTTGAAACCATACAGAACGTTTTCCGGGTTTGTAGCCTTTAAAGCGTCATATAAACCGCAGATAACATTGTGTCCGCCCGGAGCCTGTCCACCGGAAAGGATTACACCAACTACCTGTTTCTTTGCTTCGGAAGTGTTCTGACCCTTTTCAAAAGTAATTTCCTTTTTACCATAGGTATTTGGGAAAAGAGCTTTGATTTTTTCCTGATCAGCAACGCTCTGAGTTTCTTCGCCTTCTTTTACGCAGATATCTGCAATACCGTTTCTCAGCATTCCGGGAAGCTTTGGAGAATACTCATATCTTGCTTTTTGTAATGATGAAATGTTCATAACATAATCTCCTTTTCGAAAATTTACATACGACTTGATTTTAATACATTTTCTGTAAAAAGTAAACCATTATGAAACAAAAAACGGACGAGGGGGACGGTTCTTTGTCCGTTTCCTCAGTCCGCTTTGTCTTGCGTATTTTCCAACGGGCCAAGAACCATGCCCCTGTCCGTTGGGAATTATTTTATTTCGCTCTATGTGTTTCAATTAATTTCTTGATCTTTTCTGTCGGATCCTGAACGCAGGAGATTGAAATATCATGGTTCAGGGAGTCGATGATCATAGCAAGGAATTTGCTCATATCAGCTTCTACATAGTAAGGTTTTGTAAGAAGCTCCGGAGAACGATAAGTAAGGTTTGTAGTTACCACGCTGGAAATGTATCCTTTTTCGTAATATTCATCAAACTTATCAAATCCATCGGTGAAAAGACCGAAGGTAGTACATACAAAGACACGCTTTGCTCCGCGTTCTTTTACCTGTTTTGCTACATCTAACATACTTCCGCCGGAGGAGATCATATCATCGATAACGATGACGTCTTTTCCTGCCACATCATCCCCTAAGAATTCATGGGCAACGATGGGGTTCTTTCCATTTACAATGGTAGAGTAGTCGCGGCGTTTGTAGAACATACCCATATCGACACCTAATACGTTAGAGAAGTAAACAGCACGTCCCATAGCACCTTCATCCGGAGAAATGATCATCAGATGGTCGTTGTCCAATATGATGTCAGGATTTGCCTTTAACAGACCCTTGATAAACTGGTAAGGCGGGTTGAAGCTGTCAAATCCGCTTAATGGAATGGCATTCTGTACACGGGGATCGTGTGCATCAAAGGTGATGATATTGGATACGCCCATGTCGATGAGCTCCTGAAGTGCGAATGCACAGTCTAAGGATTCTCTCTTGGTACGTTTATGCTGGCGGCTTTCATAAAGGAACGGCATAATGACATTGATTCTCTTTGCCTTGCCGGTAGCAGCTGAGATAATACGTTTCAGGTCCTGATAGTGGTCGTCCGGTGACATGTGGTTTTCATGTCCGCAAAGCTTATAGGTTAAGCTGTAGTTACATACATCCACGAGGATGAAAAGATCTGCACCGCGGACGGATTCCCTGATCTGCCCCTTGGCTTCCCCGGAACCGAAACGCGGACAGGAGCAGTCTACCATATAGCTATCTGCTTCATATCCTGCAAAATGAATGTTGGATTTATGTTCATGGTCTCTTTCTATACGAAAGTCAATAATGTGCTGATTGACCTTTTCTCCTAATTCTTTGGCACTGTCCAATACTGCAAGTTTTAATGGACCTACCGGTATGGTATTGTGAAAATGATTGTCAATTGCCATGATGCCCTCCCTGTTTTCGACAAAATATTACTTGTAAATTTTACCATTTGACCTTAGGGCAGTCAAGAAGAAGTTGCTGTTACTGTTCAGGTTACTGTTCAGACGCCACTGTTCCGCGAGGTTTTTTGCTCGTTGCTTTTTGAGGGTAAATATATTATAGTGAAAGAGTATGGGAAAATCTATCTAAACTAAAAAGGTGAAAAGATGAAAGAACATTTACATGTGATTGCAGGCGTGGAACCGGGGAGCATTGCAGAAGAACTGGAACTGGAACCCGGAGATGTGCTTTTAGAGATTAACGGTAATAAAATAGAAGATGCTTTCGACTACCACTACCTCATGAATGAGGAATATGTGGAACTTCTGGTGAGAAAAGCCGATGGAGAAGAGTGGGAGCTGGAAATTGAAAAAGAGTTCGAAGAAGACTTAGGGGTCACCTTCGAAAACGGCATGATGGATGAGTATCGAAACTGTACCAACAAATGTATTTTCTGTTTCATAGACCAGATGCCGCCGGGAATGAGAGAAACATTGTATTTTAAGGATGATGATACCAGATTGTCATTCCTGCAGGGAAATTATGTGACACTGACCAATTTAAGCGACCATGATGTGGAGAGAATCATCAAATATAAGCTGTCTCCTATCAATATTTCCTTCCAGACAACCAATCCGGAGCTTCGCTGCAAAATGCTTCATAACCGTTTTGCCGGACGTTCCTTACAGATCGTTGACAAGCTGGTGGAAGCAGGCATTGTGATGAACGGTCAGATCGTTCTTTGCAAAGGCTGGAATGATGGGGAGGAGCTTGAGCGTTCCTTAAAAGACCTCTATGGATACCTTCCGAATTTGCAGAGTGTATCTATCGTGCCGGTAGGCTTAAGTAAGTTCCGGGATGGGCTGGAGCCACTGGAACCATTTACCCCGGAGGATGCAAAAGAAGTGATCTTACAGGTACAAAAATGGCAGGAAAAGGCCATGGAGGAATACGGGGTTCACTTTGTTCATGCCAGTGATGAATGGTATCTGCTGGCAGGAGAAGAGTTGCCAAAGGAAGATAGTTACGACGGATATCTACAGCTGGAAAATGGTGTCGGTATGCTAAGACTTTTAGAAACTGAGTTTCATGAGGCACTGGCCATGGCAAAGGGAAGTGAAAAAACACAAAAAGTCTCTATCGCCACAGGAAAGCTGGCCGCCCCATTTATCAGACAGCTTGCCGGGGACATGAACGTTAAATTTCCAAATATTGAAGTAAAGGTCTATGACATTACCAATGAATTTTTCGGAGAGCGGATCACTGTTGCCGGACTGATTACCGGACAGGATCTGAAAAAACAGTTAATGGATCAGGATCTTGGAGAGAAGCTTTTGCTTCCCTGCCATATGCTTAGAAGCGGGGAAGAGGTTTTTCTGGATGACGTGACCGTGTCAGAGCTTTCAGAATATCTTAAGATCCCTATTGAAATCGTTGAATCTGATGGTGCAGTACTTCTGAGCCATCTGACCACATAAAAAGAGAGGTACAAGAATGAGTAAACCGATTGTTGCAGTTGTAGGAAGACCCAATGTAGGAAAATCTACACTGTTTAATGCATTAGCAGGAGAGAATATTTCTATTGTAAAAGACACACCGGGTGTGACCCGCGACAGAATTTATGCGGACGTTACCTGGTTAGACCATCATTTTACACTGATCGATACCGGCGGTATTGAACCGGATTCCGGAGATATTATCCTTTCTCAGATGAGAGAGCAGGCACAGATCGCCATCGATACCGCAGATGTCATCATTTTCATGACGGATGTAAAGCAGGGACTGGTGGATTCTGACGGTAAGGTGGCAGACATGCTTCGCCGTTCCAAAAAACCGGTGGTTCTTTGCGTCAACAAGGTAGACAGCTACCAGAAATTTATTGCAGATGTTTATGAGTTTTATAATCTGGGCATTGGTGATCCTATGCCGATCTCAGCAGCCAACCGTCAGGGAATCGGTGATATGCTGGATGAAGTTGTAAAACATTTCCCGGAAGGCTCTGAAGGGGAGGAAGAGGATGAAAGACCGAAGATTGCCATCGTTGGTAAGCCAAATGTGGGAAAATCATCTATTATCAATAAGCTCACCGGGGAAAACCGTGTAATCGTTTCCGACATTGCAGGCACTACCCGTGATGCCATTGATACAGACATCATTTATAATGGAAAAGAATATGTATTTATCGATACTGCGGGGCTTCGAAGAAAGAATAAAGTCAAAGAAGAGCTGGAACGCTACAGCATTATCCGCACTGTCTCAGCAGTAGAGCGTGCCGATGTGGTTTTAATGGTCATCGATGCTACAGAAGGTATTACAGAGCAGGATGCCAAGATTGCAGGAATTGCACATGATCGTGGAAAAGGTATCGTCATTGTTGTCAATAAATGGGATGCCATTGAAAAGAATGACAAGACCATCTATGAATTCCAGAATAAGATCAGGGAAACTCTGTCTTATATGCCTTATGCGGAAATGGTGTTTGTATCCGCAGTGACAGGACAGAGACTTCCGAAGCTTTTTGAAACCATTGATATGGTTATTGAAAACCAGACACTTCGTATTGCAACAGGTGTATTAAACGAGATCATTACAGAGGCCGTTGCACTGCAGCAGCCACCTTCAGATAAGGGTAAGAGATTGAAAATTTATTATACAACTCAGGTGGCAGTAAAACCGCCAACATTTGTTATTTTTGTAAATGACAAGCAGCTGATGCATTTTTCATACACGCGTTATCTGGAAAACAGAATTCGTGATACCTTTGGATTTAAGGGAACTTCTCTTAGATTTATCATCAGGGAGAGAAAGGAGAATGGCTGATGTTACCAAGAATTGCCAGTTTGTTGATCGGATATTTATTTGGAATTATACAGAGTGCCTATATTTACGGCAAAATGCATGGAATCGATATTCGTGACCATGGAAGCGGCAATGCCGGAACCACCAATGCACTTCGTGTCCTTGGAAAAAAGGCAGGGGCTATTGTATTTGCAGGGGATTTCCTGAAATGCTTTGTTGCCGTTTATGTGGTGAAACTGATCTTTAAAAACAGCGCATCGGAAATTTTACCACTCATTGGTCTTTACGGTGCCACAGGATGCATTTTGGGACATAATTTCCCGATTCAGTTAAAGTTTCGTGGCGGAAAGGGCATTGCCTGTACGGCAGGTCTTCTGGCAGCCTTTGATATCCGGATTGCATTGATTGCCCTTGTAACATTCCTTGTGGTTGTGTTCGTGACCCGTTATGTATCCCTGGGCTCTATTCTGGTGGTGACAGAGTTTGCAGCGTTCACCATCATTTTTGGCCAGAAGGGATTTTACCACATGGCCCAGGGAGCTTTGATGGAATTGTATGTACTGGCAATTTTCCTGGCAGTTATGGCCATTTACAGACATCGAGCAAATATCGGACGTCTTTTAAGTGGCACAGAAAGTAAAGTTTTCCAGAAAAAATAGGAGGCATATCGTGGCAAATTTAGGTGTGGTAGGTGCAGGAAGCTGGGGAACAGCCCTTGCCCTTGTTCTTGAAAAAAACGGTCATCAGGTAACTTTGTGGTCTTCCAGAGAGGAGAAGGCAGAAGAACTAAGGAAGCTCCGGGAAAATGTGGATAAGCTTCCGGGAGTGAAATTGCCGGAGACTCTGGAGATTACTTCGGATATTGAAGCAGCAGTGAAGGATAAGGAACTGGTTGTTTTAGGTGTTCCATCTCTTTATATTCGAAGCACTGCAGCTAAGATGGCTCCCTATGTTCATGATGGGCAGATTATTGTCAATGTGAGCAAGGGAATTGAGGAAAGTACCTTATCTACGATGACAGAGGTAATCCTGGAGGAGATTCCCGGTGGGGATGTGGCAGTATTATCAGGCCCAAGTCACGCAGAGGAAGTAAGCCGCAGCATTCCAACCACGGTAGTTGCAGGTGCAAAGACCCGAAAAACTGCAGAAAAAATTCAAAGCATTTTCATGAATGAGACATTTCGTGTGTATACAAGTCCGGATATGCTGGGAATCGAGATTGGAGGAGCATTAAAAAATGTGATCGCTCTGGCGGCAGGAATTACCGATGGACTTGGCTTTGGGGATAATACAAAGGCAGCCCTGATCACCAGAGGTATTGCTGAAATGAGCCGTCTTGGTGTAGCCATGGGTGGATATCAGGAAACCTTCAGCGGTCTGGCAGGTATGGGAGATCTGATCGTAACCTGTGCCAGTCGTCATTCCAGAAATCGAAAAGCAGGATATCTTATCGGACAGGGATACAGTATGCAAGAGGCTATGGACGAAGTGAAGATGGTAGTAGAGGGCGTTTATTCTGCAAAAGCTGCATTAAAGCTGGCAGAAAAATATTATGTACGTCTGCCAATCATCGAACAGGTCAATGCGGTGCTTTTTGATGGAAAAGAAGCCAAAGAGGCAGTCAGAGAACTGATGGTACGGGACGGAAAAACAGAAAATCCATTATTGCCCTGGGAAAAATAAAGGAGGAATTTCATTATGGGTATTATTAAAGCAGCATTAAAAAGTGTAAAGGGAGGTCTTGCTGATCAGTGGCTGGAAGTGATTGAAGCTGCTGACATGGGAGACGATACAGTCTTTTGTGAGGGAATCAAGATCCGTAAGGGAGAAAATGTTAGAGGTTCGGACGGAACTGTGACCGATGGTTCCATTGTACATGTTTATCCAAATCAGTTTATGATGCTGGTAGATGGCGGTAAGGTTGTGGATTATACCGCAGAGGAAGGCTATTACAAGGTGGATAATGCATCTATGCCGTCCTTATTTAACGGAAACCTGGAGGAGGCTGTGAAAGAATCCTTCCAGCGTATCAAATTCGGCGGACAGACCTATCAGAAACAGAAAGTTTTGTTTGTAAATTTACAGGAAATTAAAGGTATCAAATTCGGCACCAGAAATCCGGTAAATTACTTTGATAATTTTTATAATGCAGAATTGTTCCTGCGCGCCCACGGCACCTATTCCGTGAAGATCACAGATCCGGTGCGCTTCTATGCAGAAGCAGTTCCCCGTAATAAAGCACTTGTCCGCATGACGGATATCAATGAACAGTATTTATCCGAGTTTTTGGAGGCATTGCAGTCTGCCATTGGACAGATGTCTGTGGACGGCATCCGCATTTCCCATATTCAGGCAAAGGGCAGAGAGCTTGGAAAATATATGGCCGATATTCTGGACGAAGAATGGAAGCAGATGCGTGGTATGGAGATCCAGTCTGTGGGTATCGCCAGCATTTCCTATGATGAAAACTCCCAGAAGCTCATCAATATGCGAAATGAGGGAGCTATGTTATCTGATCCTACCATTCGCGAAGGCTATGTGCAGGGGTCTATTGCCCGCGGAATGGAAGCGGCAGGCTCTAACAGTGCAGGTGCCGCAGCCAGCTTTATGGGTATGGGCGTTGGTATGAATGCAGCCGGAGGCTTTCTAAACAGTGCATCCGCTGCCAATATGGCACAGATGCAGATGCAAATGCAGCAGGCACAGATGCAGCAGGCTAATCAGGTTCCAAATCCTGCAAAGGCAGCAGAATGGATCTGTTCCTGTGGTACAAAAAACAGTGGAAAATTCTGTAGTGA
>CALZFY010000050.1:0-18188 GCA_945786935.1 uncultured Lachnoclostridium sp. | reverse complement strand
TTTTAATCTTTTGATCAAAACTGGTTTTTACTGTTTAGTTATCAATGTTCATGTTGTTTTGTTTTGCTTTCTCTCACGCGTCAGCTTGATTAATTTATCACATCTGTCGATGTTTGTCAACAACTTTTTTTAATTTATTTTTTGCTCTTTCGAAGAAGGCGTTTCATAAATTGTCAGTTGTTTTAAGTTGTCTTAGCGACAACATGTGATAATATACCTTTTCTTTCTGCAAAAGTCAACCACAAATTTCAAAAAAGGCAAAGTTCACAAAAACTCTGCCTTTTCTCCATCAATTAACATACTTTTTTACAATTCAATCCAAAATTCGACGCCATTTTGATAATTATTCACGCCATAGGCTCCGCCTACCGACTCCATGATAGCTTTTACGATAGAAAGTCCGATACCGCTTCCACCATATTCTCTTGTGTGAGCCTTATCTACCTTATAGAATTTATCCCAGATACGTTCCAGGTCTTCCCCCGGAATCTGATTTCCCGTGTTAAATACACTGACCCTTACCTTTTCATTTTTCTGTTCAGCCTTGATTTCTACAACCCTTTCCCCATCCAAATGATTACATGCATTACTGATATAATTCGTAAGAACTTCTTCTATTTTTAATTCATCAGACCACACATAGAGAGGATTCTCTAATTTTAATCTAAGCTTTCCTTCTTTTTGCTGTACAAGAAGGGAACAGGATTGTGCCACACCTTCAATGAGTTCCGCCATATTGAAGCGTTCCATGGAAACTGTGTCCTGACCAAATTCTACTTCATTGAGCGTCAGCAGCTTTTTTACCATCGTATTCATTTTCTGTGCCTCGTCCATGATGACCTCACAGTAGTACTCCCGGCTTTGTGCATCGTCGCTGATGCCATCCTTCAGTCCTTCTGCATATCCCTGGATCAAAGCCAACGGAGTCTTCAATTCATGAGACACATTGGAAAGAAATTCTTTTCGCATTGCATCGATCTTTTCTTTTTGCTCAATATCCCTTCGAAGTTCATTATTGGCAGTCTTTAATTCTGAAATGGTTTCTTCCAGTGTCCTTGACAGCTGGTTCATGTGTTCACCCAGAATGTCGATCTCATTCTCCCCTTTTGTCTCGAATTTTGCATCAAAATCCAAAGCTGTCATTCTCCTGGAAATATCCGCAAGCTCCAGAATGGGCTTTGTCACCTTTCGGCTGAAAAAGTAGATGATCATCCCACTAAGTACGATGGCTACGGCACCGATACACAAATAAAATCGGTTCGCCAGCATCACACTGTCCCGGATACTTTCCAGCGGTGTTCTCATAATAAAATAATCACCACTGTCAAGAGTACCGATCATTTCCAGATACTCCGTTCCATTCATTCGCTCCAGACTCTGTCTTACCACATACCTGGGCTGTTCTTCTAAAATTTTCACCGGTTCTACTGATTCCTGATCAAAAATATAATTCCAAAGCTGGAATTTCAGCTTTTCTTTGTCCCTGGTCGAATAGATTTTGATTCTCAGATCTGTTCCCATGACGATCAGAGAAATATTGTCCGTGGTACTGAAGCTTTGAAGACTTTCATAAAACTCATCAGAGTACAGGGCATCTTCCCTGGCAGCTGTATTCATTTTTTCATAGGCTTCCATGACCTGATTCTTCTTATCATGGATATAGTATCTTTCCAGAAAAACAAGTCCCCCGAAAAATATTAAAAAAAGTGTTCCTGCCATAACTGCCGTAAAAATGACAGTCAGCTGCCTGCGAAAAGAATGTTTCATTTCCCTGCTACCTCAATTCTAAAACCTACTGAATATCCAGTACTTTATATCCCTGCTCTTCGATCATTTTTTTGAGAACTTCATCCTCCACAGCTTCCGACAGCTTCACAACTGCAGTTCCTTCTGTATGGCTGACAACGGCTTCTGTCACCTGAGCCATATCTTCCAGAGTCTTTTTGACTCTTGCCTCACAATGCGGACACATCATTCCTTCGATCTTCATTGTTTTTTCCATGGTGTTTTCCTCCTTAATATTGCATGTGTTTTCACATGCCTGATGATTATCAGAAATATCTGCATTTACAGATACATTTCCTTTGATTTGGTTATGTCTCTTACGCATTTTGTCTTTTGAAGTGTCATAAATGTTTACAAAATTAAGCCTCAATGCATTGGTTACGACACAAAAGCTGGAAAGGCTCATAGCCGCTGCTCCAAACATAGGATTTAGTTCCCAATGAAGCAATGGTATGAAAAGTCCTGCGGCCAACGGAATTCCAAGGGAATTATAGAAAAATGCCCAAAACAGATTCTGATGAATGTTCTTCAGCGTGTTTCTGCTAAGCCTGATGGCTGCCGGTACATCCAGCAGACTGTTTTTCATCAAAACCACATCTGCCGCATCAATGGCAATATCCGTACCCGCTCCAATGGCAATCCCGATATTGGCTCGTGTCAGTGCCGGAGCATCGTTCATACCATCTCCTACCATAGCAACCTTTCCATGTTCCATCAATTTACGGATCACCATTTCTTTTCCATCAGGAAGTACACCGGCAATCACTTCATTCACACCTGCCTGCTTTCCGATGGCAGCAGCTGTCTTTTCGTTATCCCCTGTGAGCATGATCACATGGATTCCCATGGATTCCAGCTGTCTGATGGCTTCTGCACTTCCTTCCTTCATGGTATCTGCTACAGCAAGGATTCCAAGAAATGTGCCATCCCACGCAAAGAAAAGCGGTGTCTTTCCTTCATTTGCATATTTTTCATACAAATCTCTGGCAGTTTGAGGCATGGAAATCGTTCTTTCCATATAGGAAAAGCTTCCGCCGACGGCTTTCTTTCCTTCTATCTTACCCTCCAGACCATTTCCGGGCAATATCTGAAACTCCAAAACTTCCGGATTTTCAAAATCTTTATTTAATTCCTTTCCATAGGCAACTACGGCCTTAGCCAGCGGATGTTCACTACGTTTCTCAAGTGCACAGGCTACCTTCAGAAGCTGTTCTTTGTCTATTCCTTCCGGTGTCCAAAGATCTGTCACCTTCGGTTCACCGTTTGTAATGGTTCCGGTCTTATCCAGCGCTACAATATCGATCTTCCCGGTCTCTTCCAGGGAAGCTGCCGTCTTAAACATGATGCCGTTTTTGGCACCGATTCCATTTCCTACCATAATAGCAACCGGCGTTGCCAGTCCCAAAGCACAGGGACAGCTGATCACAAGTACAGAGATTCCTCTTGCCAGTGCATAGCCGATGGAATGTCCATTCAAAAGCCATATTGCCATGGTGATGAGGGCAATACCGATGACTGTGGGAACAAAAATTCCGGATACTTTATCAGCCACTTTACCAATGGGTGCCTTCGTAGCTGCCGCATCACTGACCATCTGGATAATATGGCTTAATGTCGTATCTTCTCCGACTCTTTTCGCCTCACATTTGATAAATCCTGACTGATTGATGGTAGCTGCAGATACAGAATCTCCGGGATTTTTATCCACAGGAATACTTTCTCCGGTAAGAGCAGACTCATTTACCGCAGTCATTCCTTCTATAATAGTACCGTCCACCGGAATATTTTCTCCCGGACGCACAATAAAAATGTCCCCGATACCAACTTCATCGATAGGAACCTCCTCTTCCATACCGTCTCGCACCAGCACCGCTGTTTTGGGCGCAAGCTTCATCAGTCCTTTTAATGCATCGGTTGTTTTACCTTTGGAGCCGGCTTCCAACATTTTTCCCACAGTGATCAATGTCAGAATCATGGCTGCCGATTCAAAGTAAAATTCATGCATGAAGTGTATGACAAGAGTACCATCACCCTTCATCTGGGCATCTGTCATGGCAAATAATGCAGCTGTACTATACACAAATGCAGCTGCTGAACCGAGAGCTACCAGGGTATCCATATTGGGGGATCTTTTCCACAGGCTCTTAAATCCGCTGATAAAGAATTTCTGGTTGATCACCATAATGATGGCGGTTAACAGCAGCTGCAAAATTCCCATAGCCACATGATTTTCTGCCATGAATGCCGGCAAGGGCCAGCCCCACATCATATGTCCCATGGAAAAATACATTAATACAATTAAAAACCCAAGAGAAGTAAGCAAACGCCTTTTCAAAGCAGGTGTTTCCGTATCTTTTAACATTTCTTCCTGAGCAGTAAGATCCGCATTCCTGTTTTTTTCACCTGTACCTTTCAGACTGGCACCGTAACCTGCTTCCTCTACCGCCCGAATGATATCTTCCGCAGATGCACTGCCTTCCACACCCATAGAATTTGTCAGAAGACTCACAGAACATGAAGTAACTCCAGGCACCCGGCTCACGGACTTTTCTATTCTGGCACTGCAGGCGGCACAGCTCATTCCTGTTACAATATATTGTTTCAAACTTTTACCTTCCTTTCCTACCTGTTCAGTATCACTCATTTCATCAGTTTCTGTAATATGATAACCAATTCATCTATCGTTTCTTCTTTTCCATCCTTAATATCCTGCGTTACACAGGTTTTGATATGATTTGCAAGAAGTACCTTATTAAAACTATTGAGTGCGGCATTAATTGCTGCCACCTGAGTCAGAATATCTGTACAATAGGCATCCCGCTCCAGCATGGCTTTCACACCACGAACCTGGCCCTCGATCCGGCTCAGGCGATTCTGTAAATCTTTGTATTCTTTTTCTGAACGCCGTTTTGTTCTTTGCTCACAGCAATGATTATGGCAATCTGACATCTTTAATCTCTCCTTTTTCACGTTTATAATATACCCCCGTAGGGTATATGTCAATATTTTTGTCTTACTCTTTCCATGAAAGTAAAAGATAAAAGACTTTCAAACATTTTTTGTCATAAAAAAAGTACACCATACTTTTTTAGCATGATGCACCATAAAAAAATATGCCTGCCGTGAAAACACGGCAGGCGAAAAAATATTTAGAACACCACTTAATAGTTTTCTGCGTGCACTTCGAAGTATGCCTGGGGATGCTTGCAGACAGGGCAGATATCGGGAGCCTTAGTACCAACAACGATGTGGCCACAATTTCGGCACTCCCAGATAGTCACACCGCTCTTCTCGAATACCTGCATAGCCTCCACATTACTCAAAAGCTTACGGTAACGCTCCTCATGCATCTTCTCGATTGCGGCAACGCCACGGAACTGTTCAGCCAGCTCATGGAAGCCTTCCTCGTCGGCTTCACGAGCCATGCGGTCGTACATATCCGTCCATTCAGCATTTTCGCCTTCAGCGGCATGGAGCAGGTTTTCGGCTGTATCACCCAGTTCACCCAAAGCTTTGAACCACAGTTTGGCATGCTCCATCTCGTTCTGTGCAGTATGCAGGAACAGCGCAGCAATCTGCTCGTAACCGGCTTTCTTAGCTACAGAGGCAAAGTAAGTATACTTGTTGCGGGCCTGAGATTCACCGGCGAAGGCTTCCCACAGGTTTTGCTCGGTTCTGGTACCTGCATAGGGATTCTTTGCAGGAGCTGCTGCCTCCTCGATCTTTACAAACTTATCTGCGCCCTGCTTGCAGATGGGGCATTTGAAATCCTCCGTCATGGGGCCTTCATGAATGTAACCGCAAATTGTACATTTCCACTTTTCCATTTTATTCATTCCTCCTTGTTTTAAATCGCTGCTACGGTCCAGATAGGACGTATGTAACATTTGCTCGGCAAGCTCACTTAAAGGCTGGACGTAGAATTCTTCATACAGCTGTTTGATTTCCTGGTTTTCGTGACTTAGCCGCAACTGAATATCTGCATCCCGTTTGTACAGGCTGGCAATCCGGGCTTTTCGTGTTTCGTCTGCATTTGCCATCATGTCTTTCGGCTGACCACCGCCGCCGATACAGCCGCCGGGGCAGGTCATGACCTCGATAAAATGATACTGCTTCTCGCCGTATTTCATTCTCTCGATCATTTTCCGGGCATTGGCGGTACCATAGACCACAGCCACATTCACTGTAATGCCATTGATATCAAGGCTGGCTTCACGGATGCCCTCATAACCACGCACCGGCTGCAGATCCAGCAGTGCCTGGGGCGGCTGCTGACCGGTGATAAAGGCGTAAGCTGTCCGCAATGCAGCTTCCATCACGCCGCCGGTGTTACCGAAGATAACGCCTGCGCCGGAGGCTTCGCCCATGAGCCGGTCATACTCGCTGTCAGGCAGGGAAGCAAAGTCAATGCCTTCCTCCCTGGCCCACAGTGCCAGCTCCCGGGTGGTGATGACCTGATCCATGTCACGCATGGAAGGAATGCCCAGCTTTTTGCCCGCTGCGTTCATCTCACTGCGGCGAATCTCGAATTTTTTAGCGGTGCAGGGCGTCAGGGCTACGTTGACAATTTTCTCCGGATCAATGCCCATCTTCTGGGCAAAATAGGTTTTGATGGTAGGACCTTGCATGCCGATGGGGCTTTTTGCGCTGGAGATGTGAGGAAGTATCTCCGGATAATAGATTTCCGCAAATTTCACCCATGCCGGGCAGCAGCTGCTAAACTGGGGCAGAGGCTTGTCCCCGGTGGTAATGCGTTGAATCAGTTCGCTGGCTTCCTCCATGATAGTTAAGTCAGCAGCAAAATTGGTATCCAGCACATAGTCCACGCCCAAGGCCCGGAGCAAAGCTACCATTTTTCCCTGAACAAATTCTCCTTTGGGCATACCAAATTCTTCACCCAAAGCGGCCCGGACAGAGGGAGAAGTGCTGACAATGACCACCTTATCCGGGTCCTTCACGGCAGAGCGGACCGCAGGATACTCATAAACCTCGGTGATGCTGCCGGTGGGACAGACATTGCTGCACTGACCACAGTGGATGCAGATGGCCTTTCCTCCGGTATCTTCCAGAGAGTAGGTGCCATGTACACCGATCTGGGCGGTACAGACCTCCTTGCACATGCCGCATTTTACGCAAAGTGCTTCATTTCTGCAGATGCTTGGATTGTCCTGCTCGATAGGAACACGGACAGTAAGCGGTAAATGTTGTGTCATACAGAACCTCCTATAGTATTTTTTGTATTTTTTGGCTAATAAAATTATAAAACTTTTACAAAAAAAGTCAACGTAAGTATTAGTTTTTCACAAAAAAATACACAATTTATTTCTTGACAAGAGTGTCTTTCTGTTTTCTAATTAACATTGAAAAGCATGTACTGGCTTTGTACATTTATCCATATATGGAGGTATTTTTATTGAAACATGTATTGCTGTTGTCAGCGTCATCACCCATGAATGAGCAGCTTATTTTACTGATTGACCGTCTGGCTGTGGAGCACCGGCTCTCCCTGATGGAATACCAATTTCTGATTGACCACCGCACGCCGGAAGCTGCACAGCAGTTGGCAGAACAGGCGGTGGCCGTCCGCAAGGACATATACGGCAACCACATATTCATCCGGGGGCTGATTGAAATCAGCAACATCTGCAAAAACAACTGCCTGTACTGCGGCATCCGCAGGGGCAACACTGCCTGCCAGCGCTACCGTCTGACCACAGAGGACATTCTGGACTGCTGCCGGGAAGGCTATAAGCTGGGCTTTCGTACCTTCGTTTTGCAGGGCGGCGAGGACTTCTATTATAATGATGACCTTTTGTGCTATCTGTTACGCACGATCAAAACATATTATCCTGACTGTGCGGTTACCCTTTCTCTTGGAGAGCGGAGCCGGGAGAGCTACCAAAAGCTTTACGATGCCGGAGCAGACCGCTACCTGCTGCGCCACGAAACAGCGGATGCAGCCCACTACGGGATGCTGCACCCGAAAGAAATGTCCTTTGACAACAGGATGCGCTGCCTGCATGATCTGAAGGACATCGGCTATCAGGTAGGCTGCGGCTTTATGGTAGGTTCCCCCGGTCAGACCAGTGCTCATCTTGCCGGGGATCTGAAGTTCATTGAGCAGTTCCGACCTGAAATGTGCGGTATTGGCCCCTTTATTCCCCATCAGAACACCCCTTTTAGGGGCGAGCCGCCAGGCACCGTGGAACTGACCTGTTACCTGCTGTCCATCATACGGCTTATCCACCCGCCGGTGCTTCTGCCCTCCACAACGGCACTGGGCACGATCGACCCCCAGGGTCGGGAAAAGGGTATTAAGTCCGGTGCCAATGTGGTGATGCCCAATCTGTCCCCGGTGTCCGTCCGGAAAAAATATGAGCTGTACGACAATAAAATCTGCACCGGAGAAGAGGCCGCCCAACATCTGGATGGTCTGAAGCAAAGAATGTTCTCGATTGGCTACGAAATCGTAACTGACCGTGGCGATATAAAAACAATCTAAAGAGAAAGATCACTCTGATTCAAAGAGAGGAGAAATAACATGTCCATTTACGATCCCAAATCCATGAAAGCGGAGGAATTCATCAACGATGAAGAGATCCGTGAAACCCTGGCATACGCTGAGGCCAACAAAAACAATCTGGACCTGATTGAAAAGATTCTTGAAAAGGCATCCCCCAGAAAGACTGAAAAGGGCTGGACCTGTGCGGGTCTCACCCACCGGGAGGCTTCGGTGCTGCTGGCCTGTGAGGACGAGGCGGTTCTGCAAAAGATTTATGACATCGCAGAAGAAATCAAGCTGGCATTCTACGGCAACCGCATCGTGATCTTCGCCCCACTGTATCTGTCCAACTACTGCATCAACGGATGTGTGTACTGCCCTTATCACAGGAAGAACACTCACATTCCCCGCAAAAAACTGACCCAGGAGGAAGTCAAAGCTGAGGTCATTGCCCTCCAGGATATGGGGCACAAACGTCTGGCCATCGAAGCAGGCGAAGACCCGGTAAATAACCCCATCGAGTATATTCTGGAATGTATCAAGACCATTTACAGCGTTCACCACAAGAACGGTGATATCCGCCGGGTCAATGTGAACATCGCCGCCACCACGGTGGACAACTACCGCAAGCTGAAAGAAGCCGGAATCGGCACCTACATTCTGTTCCAGGAGACCTATCACAAAGAATCCTACGAGCAGCTCCATCCCACCGGTCCCAAGCACGATTACGCCTACCACACCGAGGCGATGGATCGGGCTATGGAGGGCGGCATCGACGATGTGGGTCTGGGTGTTCTTTTCGGTCTGGAGCTGTACAAGTATGAGTTTGCCGGTCTGCTGATGCATGCGGAGCATCTGGAGGCCGTCCACGGTGTTGGTCCCCACACCATCAGTGTCCCCCGTCTGAAGCGGGCTGATGACATTGATCCTGATCAGTTCGACAACGGTATTGACGATGAGACCTTCGCTAAGATCACCGCCTGCATCCGCCTGGCGGTCCCCTACACCGGCATCATCATCTCCACCCGTGAAACCGAGCAGGTCCGTTCCAAACTGCTAAGGCTGGGTGTATCCCAGGTTTCCGGCGGCAGCCGCACCTCTGTGGGCGGCTATGCCGGCTACACCCCGGAGGAACGCCCCCACGATACGGAGCAGTTTGACGTGTCCGACCAGCGCAGCCTGGACGAAGTGGTGCGCTGGCTGATGGAGAGCGGACACATTCCCTCTTTCTGTACCGCCTGTTACCGGGAGGGACGCACCGGTGACCGGTTTATGAGCCTGTGTAAGACCGGTCAGATTGGCAACTGCTGCCACCCCAACGCCCTGATGACCCTGACAGAGTATCTGGTAGATTATGCCAGCGAGGAGACAAAGGCTGTTGGTTTCCCTATGGTAGAACAGGAACTGCAAAACATTCCACGAAAGAAAACCAGAGAAATCTGTGCCGGTCACATTGAAGATATCAAAAATAACACCGGTCGGGATTTCCGTTTCTAAGGAGGCAAAAACCTATGAGTCTTAATGATATGACATCTGCCGAACGACTGCATATCGGTTTTTTCGGCCTGCGAAATGCAGGCAAATCCAGTCTGGTGAACGCTGTCACCGGGCAGCAGCTTGCGGTGGTGTCCGATGTAAAAGGCACCACCACTGATCCGGTGAAAAAAGCTATGGAATTGCTCCCCTTAGGTCCGGTGGTCATCATCGACACACCGGGTCTGGACGACGAGGGTGCTTTGGGGCAACTTAGGGTGCAAAAAGCAAAACAGACACTGACACTGACGGATATCGCCGTGCTGGTGGTTGACGGCACTGTGGGCCTTAGCGATCTGGATCGTTCACTGATTGCCAGCTTCCGTAAGCGGAAGATTCCCTACCTGACGGTGTTTAATAAAGCTGACCTGATCAAAGAGCGCCGGGCGCTTTCGGAGCAGGAAATTTATGCCAGCGCCGTCACCGGAGAGAACATTTATGAGCTGAAAGAAAGACTGGGCACTTTTGCCCAGGGTCTGAAAAACACCAGGCGTCTGGTGGCAGACCTGCTTTCTCCCGGCGATGTGGTGGTGTTGGTCACACCCATCGACGAATCCGCTCCCAAAGGCCGGATGATCCTGCCACAGCAAATGGCAATCCGGGATGTGTTGGACGCCAACGCCATCGTGGTTACCTGTCAGGACACCGAGTTATCCAGGACTCTCCAGAGTCTGGCGGTCAAGCCGAGAATTGTCATCACCGACTCTCAAGCCTTTGCCAGGGTCAACGCCGATACACCAAAGGATCTTCCTCTGACCTCCTTCTCTATTTTAATGGCTCGCTACAAAGGAGATCTACCCACTCTGGTAGCCGGTGCCTCTGCCCTGTCCAATTTAAAGGACGGGGACAAGGTGCTGATTTGTGAGGGCTGTACCCATCATCGTCAGTGCAACGACATCGGAACCGTCAAGCTTCCCCACTGGATTGAGAATTACTGCGGTGCCAAACCTGTGTATTCCTTTACCTCCGGCGGTGAGTTTCCCAAAGACCTGTCCGAGTATTCCCTGATCGTCCACTGCGGCGGCTGTATGCTCACTGAGACGGCTATGAAGCACCGGATCACTATGGCAGTTAACGCCGGCGTACCCATCGTCAACTACGGGATCGCCATTGCCCAGATGCACGGCATCTTGAAACGAAATGTGCAGATGTTCCCCGATATTCTTGCATTATTGGAGGATTGAAAAATCGACGGGAAGTATTTATACCAAATGATAAAAATCTGGCAGAAATCCCGAAAATCGTGTACAATGGGTCATATATTCCCAAGGAGATATATTCCATGAAAAAACAATGTAAACCCTGGTTGTTTCTTATCAGCAACCTGGTTACTATTTTCAATCTGTTATGCTATTATTCTGTACGTTCCATGTGGTATGGCATTATGCGTTTCACCTTTGAGGCGCTGCCCTATGCCCTTTTCGTACTTATTATTTTGGCAGCCCTCTCCCATACCTTCCTGACCATCAATCGAAAGTATCCTTTGGTTTATTTCGTGTTCCAAACAATGATCAATCTGTTTTTTCTGGCATTAAATGGAGTGGTCATCTATTTTACTTTGGATGCTTCTGTTTATTTTATCCGGGAATTTTGTCATGTTGCTCTTATTACGGGAATTATCGGTGCATTGTTCTTCACATTCACCAACCTGCACAAATGTCCTGTTTTTCAGAAAAAATGGTTTCCCTCGGTTTTGCTTTTATCCTTATTGATTATTGGCTTTTTTTCACAGACTGAAATTGTTTTCTCTAATAAGATAACCTCCATCCCGGCAGTCTACGCAGTGGAGGATACTTATCAGATCGTCTTCACCTCCAGGGCCAGGGGTACAGGCTGGGTTACCATTGACGGTGTGGAATACAGTGATACCTATGCAGGGTATCGAAGAAGTGAAGGAACCGTACACAAGATTACCGTTCCCATGATTGCTCTCGATCATGCCGGCGAGTACACCGTTTCCGCCCGATCCATGCATCTTCGGGGACCCTTTAGTGCATTCCAGGGCAAAACAGTCAGCGAGACCTATCATTGGAAAGGAGTTACCCCGGAGGATGGTCTAAACTATTATGTGATCTCAGATACACATAATACTCAAAATGCCCCGGCCGGGGCAGGCACCTACTTTGGAAATGATCTGGACTTTCTGATCTGCTGCGGAGATACTGCCAGCTGGATCGACACAGAGGATGATTGCACCCAGATGCTTCGTCTGGCAGGCAGCATTGCCAAAGGACAGGTTCCGGTGATCTATGCCCGTGGAAATCATGAAACCAAAGGAACCATGGCGCATGAATTTTACCGCTATGTAGGTGCAGACGGTGAAAATTTCTATTATACCTTCCGTATAAAAAATGTATGGGGAGTTGTACTGGATATTGGGGAAGATCATGGAGACCAGTACAGTGAATTTTATGGTGCAGCTAAATTCAATGCTTATCGCAGAGCACAGACTGCATTTTTAGATGAGATATTAGAAAATGCCGGGACAGAATTTGATGCCCCCGGTGTGGATTACCGCATTGCGGTATGTCATATTCCTCTGACCTTGAAATATACCAACGACCACGCCAAGGCTTATAAGGATACCTGGATCCGTCGTCTGAACAGAATGAAGCTCACCATGCTCTACGGCGGACATGTACACCAGCTTTGGTATATTGATGATGCATTTAAGGATGGAGCCACCCTGACCTTACAGCCCTACTACAGCGGAACTAGGGAAAATAATTCCAGCCGCATTATGACCAACGCCAGGTTCCCGGCCATTTTAGTGTCCCGACGAAGTACAGGTCAGCTTCTGACCGACCCGGAGGATGTATTTGACCGCCATTTCATCGGTCTTGCAGTCACCAGTGACGGAAACCATACCACTATGAAATTTACCAATGAGAACCATGAGGTTTTAGATGATATTGTCAGTCCATGGTTCGGAAACCTCAATTATGGAAGTTCCATTGTAGTAGAAAATAAGTGATTGTCTGCGATGTTGCGGACAATCACTTATTTCATTTTTCTGAATAGCTCAGATATTTTACATGGTTTTTTACTCGTATCTGGAAGGTGCCAAATAAGTATGGTTTTATTTTTTATGGCATGGCAACCTATCATCCTGATACTGAATATCTTCTATATGTTTTCTATTTTTCCTCTTATATTCATACATTCTTCTATCAGTTTCACGAATATGCTGCTCCAATGGTTTGTCCATTTCCGCCAAAACCACATTGGATGCAAAACTAAAGCTGTGAGGATACGGGTAATCCTTCTGCTCCATAAAAAGCGTTCTGAGATGGTCAAGCTCTCTGTCATGCCGCTCCAGGTCCGTTCCTTCTTCCAGAATATAAAATTCATCTCCGCCTATACGACACACATCTCCGCCATGCATAGTTTTCAAAAGATCCGCCACGTTTTTCAGATAATGATCTCCTGTTTCATGACCATAGATATCATTACAATATTTCAGATTATCCACGTCGATGATTGTAAACACAAAATCTTTTCCGGCATTTCGAAGACTTTCCATTTTTTCCACAGCATACCGCCGATTATTCAAACCAGTCAGGGAATCTACATATGCCATACTGTAAATCAGATTTTCCTGTTTCTTTCTTTGGGTATTATCTATGACAATGTGAACGATTGCAGGTGTTCCGGCCCATTGTATCTTAAATGATTCGACACTATAATAGATAACTTCTTCCTTTCCTTCAGCAGCAAGATCAATCTCCCAATTTTCAGATTCACTATCTTTAACAAACTCCCGTTTGGAAAGTTTTTCCCAAAGCACCCCGGCTTCCTTACATCTGGTTTTCTCAAACCATTCTGCAGAACGGTTTTGAAAAATCTTTTTCCTCTCCTTGCTGGAAATAACATAGATCATATTATGTGTATAATTTGTCAGAGCCAACATCAGTTCCAGATTTTTCTTCAATTCCAAATTCATGGAATCTACCAACTGCTTTTCCTTTATGAGACTCTGTGTTCTCTCAGCAAGCTGTTTTGTCATGGTATTAAAGGCCTCAGAGAACTCTCCCATAAAATCCACCCTCTGACTGAAGTCCCCCTTAGCTACCTGCTGCGTCTGCCATGTCAGATGACGTAAAGACCCCTGTAAGGCCTTCATAGGTGCTGCCAGTACATTTTCACCTCCTGGAGGTTCCTTGGACAGCTCACCCTTTACCATCGCTTTTGAAAAATCGTTTGATTCTCTGATCCATTCTGCCAAAAGCTGAAGTCCCATTCCAAGCTTCTTAAAATCCTCAGGGAGAGTTTCTATGTCCAGCTCTGCCTGTTCAGGATGATATAATATTTCTTTTAGATATTGAAACAAAATCTGTGCTGTCTTATCCATCGTCTCTGCCCACATTCTCATCTGCTACACAGCGAAATCTGCACACTCTGTCTCCGGATGCCCAGCAGTCTATTTCTCTTACCATATATGGTTTCTTTGTATATGTTTCTAAAATACCTGCAATAAATCCTTCATCATAATTACATACAACTTCATTCGTCGGCGGCAATCCACTGCAATCCAGATCCTGTGCCACTGTCAGAATAATAATATCATTTTCTTCCGTAACACTTTCCACACGCAAAACACCTATCTTCATTTCACGCAGCACTCTTTGAAGCTGTGCAAACAAACCGGAAAGATCCTGGGATAAATCTAACATATTTTTTGCAAACTCGCTTCCTGCCAGATATCCGGTCTTACGAAACAAATCATTTGCCTTTTCCACACCAAATTCCTCTGACAGCACATGATTCATGCTATATTCCAGCAACCGGTAAACAACGACTGGCATTTCTTCTCCAAGGTCTCCTCTGCCTTCTTTGATATCTCCCAGCTTACTCCAGGAAAATCTATGATGTAATTCATCTTCCATAAATATGTTTTTCATGTCGAAGCTTTCTCCTTGTCTAAATATATTCCATCCAGTAACGTTCATTCACAGTATTATAACTGGTACTATATCTTTTTTCAACCCTGTTGGGATGCGTTAACTTTACTTCCGGAATTTATTTATTTTCTTTTCATTCTTACATCATACTATATTGTCATATTTTCGGCAACGTAGAAATTTAAATATTTACCTATAATATAAATAAATTCCTATGGAACGGATGGGATGTATATGATTAGTTATGCACCATTTTGGCGCACTCTTGAAAAAAAGAATATTACGCAATATCAATTGATCCATAAATACAATTTTAGCACCGGAACTTTGGATGCTTTGCGAAAAAATAAAAGCATTACCTTGAACACACTGTATGATATTTGTGTCATGATTCATTGTGACATTTCTGATGTTGTTGAATTTATTTTTGACGAGATTTAAAAAAACAGGTACACATATTGCGTATACCTGTTTTTTTATGCCTTTTTCAAACAACCAATTTGTACCCAAGGCCCCAAACTGTTTGAATGTATTCTTTGTCCCCCAGCTTACTGCGGAGTTTTTTCACGTGAGTGTCTATGGTTCTAGCATCGCCAAAATAGTCATAGTTCCATACGTTGTTGAGAATCTTTTCTCTGGACAGTGCTATTCCGCGATTTTCAGCAAAATAAGTCAGAAGTTCGAATTCCTTATAGCTAAGCTCTACTTCTCGTCCTTCCACCGTTACCCTGTGAGCAGACTTGTCAATAACGATATCTCCCACTGTAAGGATTTCATCTGAGCCTGCATTGGAGCGGCGAAGCACCGCTTCAACTCTTGCCACCAGAATCTTTGGGCTAAAGGGCTTGGAAATATATTCATCCACGCCCAGATCAAACCCCCGAAGTTCATCCTCTTCACTGGACTTTGCCGTCAGCATGATAATCGGCACCTTGGAATTTTTACGGATCTCCCTGCAGGTTTCCCAGCCGTCCATTTTGGGCATCATCACATCCAGAATGATCAGGGCAATGTCCTTTTCTTCCAGAAAAATATCCACCGCTTCCTCACCGTTTTCTGCTTCCAATACCTCATATCCGCTTTTTGTAAGAAAGTCCCTGATGAGCTTACGCATTCTGCTCTCATCATCCACGACCAGTATTTTTAATCGTTCCATAATCAATCTCACGCCTTTCTTCTATTACTTGCTGACAATATTATTGATCCAAACGCCTTTTTTCACAAGAATGAATCCAATGATACATTTTCCCCACTCTGCCATCTGACCGCAGGCATAAATGTAATGTGCCGGCATCTGTGTAAACCGGCTCAGCACAAACACCACCGGAATGCTCACAAGCCAGACAAAGGCACAGTCAAAGAAAAAGGTAATGACTGTTTTTCCCCCGGCACGGAGGGTGAAATAAGCGGCATGTAAGAAAGCTGCCTGAGGCATAAAGATTGCCTGGGCAATGATCAGGGCTGTTGCCTGCGCCCTTACCGCTTCAGAAGTGTTATATAGCATCGGGAATAAGGGAGCCGCCGCCAGCATCACCAGTGCCATTGCACTGCAGGACAGAACCGAAAAGGCGATCATCTTATTATCTGTATCTCTTGCTGCATCCATTTCTCCTGCCCCAAGGTATTGTCCTACAATGATAGCCACTGCATTTCCAAGGGCAAGGAAGACGACGCTGAACAGGTTATTGACAGTATTTGCAATATTGAGTCCTGCTACTACATTGAGTCCCCGGACAGAATAGCACTGTGCCAGCACAGCCATACCACCGGACCAGAGAGCCTCATTAAACAACAAGGGAGTTCCCTTAATAAATATTTTCTTTGCGGTGCTTACGGGCACCAACAGGGTGCGGTAAATCCCTACGATATAAGTATTCTTATCTTTATGTCTATGAGTCCACCATATTACAATGAATGCTTCCACATATCTGGAAAGCACCGTGGCAATGGCTGCTCCGGCAACTCCAAGTGCCGGAAAACCAAATTTGCCGTAAATGAGCAGGTAGTTAAACACAAGATTTACAAAGACAGCCACCATACCTGCCTTCATGGGCACCACAGTCTCCCCGCATTCCCTTAAGGTACTGGCATAGACCTGCAGGATCATAAATGCCGGAAGTCCGATCAGCATGATCAACAGATAGGTATGCGCATAATTCAGGGCAGCCTCCAGATTTCCCCCATCGCTGCTTCCATTTAAATAGAGTTGAATGAGGGAACCTCCATGCAAAAAAAATACAGCCATAACAACCGCAGTTAAAATCACTGCCATCCAAATCTTATAACGGAAGGTATGACGTATCCCTTCATCATCCTTCTGTCCATAATATTGAGCAGTAAAGATTCCTGCACCGGAAAGTCCTCCGAAAATACATAGATTATATACAAAAATCAACTGATTGACGATGGAAACACCGGACATCTGCTCTGTTCCCAGCTGTCCTACCATAATGTTGTCCAACAGATTGACAAAGTTGGTAATTCCGTTTTGTATCATGATCGGCACAGCAATGCCAAGCACCATGGCATAGAATGCCCTGTCTCCGATATATTTTCTTCTGAATTTCTGAAACATTTTACCCTTACATCCTTTCAGATTCTACGTTATCGTGTTCCATTCTATCATAATTCTTTATTATATGATACTTGAAATTAAAAAATCCCTCATGAATTATTCAATGTTAATCCATGAGGGAAGGGTTAGGGAGGCTTATTAAATTATTTTTTCATTCCAAATTCCGGAGAAAAGATCTTGTTATCCACTGCAAAGATGATCACCATTGCAACACCACCGGTTACAACTGTTGTCACTAAGCTCTGGATCGTGTTACGTAATGCTTCGTTTGCGATCAAAGCATTGGTTACCGGGTTCCAGATACAGGTAAAAAGGTTCATGACTAAAAATACTGCGATCGTTGCCAGGAAATGACATGCAATCTGAGGTACCACCGGACCTTTGCTCTTAAATGTAATATTTCTCTGAAGTGGGAAGTTGATGAATTCCCCAATAAAGATCGTCGTAAGGTTTGCCAGTGTAAAAGCAAGACCTCCTGTTACAACGCCTGCGGCATCTGTTGCCAAAGCATTACCAATGATGGCAAGATTTAATTTTACACCCAAAACCGTTACCGGAATGTTCGGCCAAAGCCACTCTGCATTTCCTACCATTCCTCTGAATAATGCTGGTAAAAACATTAATAGTAACATTTTAATAAAGGTTACCACATAGCTGAAAATAACAAACAATCCGCCTTTACGAATCCATTCAGCAAGCTTTGGATGTTTTTGGGCAAATTTATTCACAAAATTCATAGATGATTCCTCCTGTTATTTCGCACCTTCTGCTGACGAAATTTTTGCAATATAAGCTTTATTTGCTTTTGAATTTTCAAAGAATCCGCCAATAATCTGTTTCATTCCTTTGAAGAAATGTCCGTTAACCACGGTTACCATTCCACGAACCATTC
>CALZFY010000049.1:0-18735 GCA_945786935.1 uncultured Lachnoclostridium sp. | reverse complement strand
AGTCATCAACCACCAGTTCAACTGGTGGTTTGATATTAGCCCTCCAAAGGGCTATGTTACTGCTCGCCCCAAAGGACGGTATCGCAAGCACTTTTACTGGTCCGCTATAAAGCGGTACTTCGAGAATCTTCTTTTCTTGACTCTTCTGCTTGCTCTTTTATATATTTCTGTACAGCTTCATCGGTGATATTACCAATTGTTTCAACATAATATCCTCGCGCCCAAAATGCTTTATCCCATTTACTTTGTAGCTCGGGATGTCTGTCATAAATCATCAGTGTACTTTTTCCCTTTAAGTATCCCATAAAATTTGAAACACTCAACTTTGGTGGAATCGCCACACTTAGATGCACATGATCTATGCAAACTGCTCCAGCTATAATCTCCACATCCTTATACTTGCAGAGTACACTGATTATCTCTTTGACATCATCTCGTACTTTCCCGTACAATACCTTTTTACGGTACTTAGGAATAAAAACGATATGATATTGGCATTTCCATCGAGTATGTGATATGCTTCTATTGTCCATTAGGACCACCTCCTATGTTTGAGTTTGGCTTGCGACACCATTCTCAATATAACATAGGAGGTTTTTTATTGATATCCTCACCGTCTCCACTTACACTATTCTCCCCAGCATAGCTGGGGGATTAGACTTTTCATTTAGCAATTCAGTATTATCTATATTCTTCATAGTACACATGATAGGAAAAATATGGCAAAACTGATAGGCACATTCTCTAGATAAATGTGTTTTCTTTATAGGTTCTTCTAGAATAATTGACCCGGAAGTTTTAATTTTTCCTTAACCGGAAACTCCTGATCGAATGCTTCTGCCTCTGCTTCATCCACAAAATAGCCCTGTGGCGTTGCATATTCACCTGTAATCCCATCTAAATATCCCGGAATCAATTCCTTGCATAAAAAGAAGGATGCATCTTCACCTTCCGGCAAACCATGATAACGAATGCCAAAGATACTTGCCGGGACAAATCCGCTCTTTCCATAAAAATCAATGTTTCCCTCGAAACAAACAGCACCACAGCCAAGCTCCTTCGCTTTTTCCAGAGAGTAATCTAATAATACCTTTCCATATCCTTTTCTTTTAAGCTTAGGGGTAATGCAGATCGGTCCCATGGTCATGATCGGTATATCTCTGCCATCATCCGCTTTGATATTTGCTCTCATAAACATATTCTGACCTATCAGCTTGCCATCCTGTTCCATAACAAAATCAAGTTCCGGAACAAATGCCGGATCGTCTCGAAGCTGATTTAGAACATAATGCTCAAAGCATCCCGGCCGATATACGTTCCAGAAGCTTTCTCTTACCATATTTTCTACTTCCCGATATTCTTCTTTTTTCTCTAAACGTATGATAATATTACTTGTATTCATTGTTTTCCTCCCTTATCCATAACGTAACGCTTCATAAAGTGATTCATGTGATTGTTGAGAATTTCGATATACTCCTCATTTTCTCCGGTTTTATCGCACATATTGATGAGAAGAAAAAGCGGAGCATAGAATTCTACAGCAAGCTGTCTGGGATTTTCCTTTCTAAATACACCTTCTTTAATCAGCTCGCGAAACAAATCTTCCATATATGTAACCGGTCCCGCAACAATACACTGACTGTAGAGCTCTGCCATTTCTGTATTGCGATATTGCTCCAATATCAGCATCTTACGAAAATCGAATGCAAAATCGTCTTCTGTCCAAAAAAGAAACTGAGCAATCGTAAAATCCATTATTTTTTCTATCGATTGATTTTCATATGCTTTCGGCTGGATTTCATACTTTACTTGCGGTACTCTATATTTTTCTGCTCTTTCGGCATCAATTTGATACATTCTCTCAACGATGTTATCAAAAATATCACGTTTGTTTTTATAATGCTTATATAGAGCTCCTTTTGTCATTCCCAATTCTCCTGCAATCGTGCTTACTGAGACAGCCTCATAACCATCTCTTGCAAACAGTCGAAGTGCAGTCATTAATATGTTTTCCCTTGTATCAGACATTTGTATCTCCTCCATAAAATAAACGATCGTTTACCCTTATTGTAGTAAACGATTGTTTACTTGTCAAGAAATATAAATCCACAGACAGTAAAATTTCCATAAACAATAGAAAACACGCTCTGATAACTTTCTATTGTCATGAATCAAAAAAACGAAAATCCGGTAAATCAGTAAGATTTGATTACTGATTTATCGGATCTTCGTCTGTATGTCCGGCTCTTTTCATACGATTGTTCGTCTGCTTTTGTCCTGATACTACAAGTGTTTTACAATATGATCAGCCACATAAACTCCGCTTGCGGATGCATGTGACAGAGAATGGGTTACGCCGCTTCCGTCTCCGATCACATATAATCCTTTGTGGTTGGTTTCCAGGTTCTCATCCAGTTCTACTTCCATGTTATAGAATTTTACCTCCACGCCATAAAGAAGCGTATCATCGTTTGCCATACCCGGTGCAATTTTATCCAGGGCATAGATCATTTCGATAATACCATCCAGGATTCGTTTTGGTAAAACAAGGCTCAAGTCCCCGGGTGTCGCATTTAAAGTCGGACGGACTGTGCCCTCTTCAATACGCTGCTTCGTACTTCTTCGTCCCCGCTCCAGATCGCCAAAACGCTGCACGATCACACCGCCGCCAAGCATATTGGATAATCTTGCAATGCTTTCACCATATCCATTGCTGTCCTTAAATGGCTCCGAAAAATGCTTTGCAACCAGAAGGGCAAAGTTTGTATTATCTGTCTTTTTATCCGGGTCTTCAAAGCTGTGTCCGTTTACTGTAACGATACCATTGGTATTTTCATTTACCACGATTCCATGAGGATTCATGCAGAAGGTACGGACTTTATCCTCGAATTTTTCCGTACGGTACACGATCTTGCTTTCATATAACTCGTCTGTAATATGCTCAAAAATAACCGCCGGTATTTCCACGCGCACACCAATATCCACACGATTAGACTTTGTAGGTATATTTAAGTCCTGACAGACTTTTTCCATCCACTTGCTGCCGCTTCTTCCTACAGAAATGATACACTGTGTGCCTTCAGCCTGCTGTTTCTGTGTGCATACACGATAGCCGCCTTCTATGATTTCCACCTTTGAAACGGGCTCATTGAAGAAAAAGTCCATTTTATCCTTCAAAAGATCATACAGATTTTCCAGAACCACATAGTTGATATCTGTACCAAGGTGTCTGACGGATGCTTCCAACAGGGTCAATTTGTTCTGCATACAAACCTTTTTAAAGGAAGTACCTGCAGTAGAAAACATCTTTGTACCCTTTCCCCCATATTCCACATTGATCCGGTCTACATACTCCATTAATTCGATGGCCTTCTGTTTTCCGATATATTCGTAGAGTGTTCCTCCAAAATCATTTGTAATGTTATATTTTCCATCAGAAAATGCACCGGCTCCACCGAAGCCATTCATGATGGCACAGGTCTTACAGTTGATACAGCTTTTTACCTTATCCCCATCAATGGGGCATTTTCTTTTTTTCAGCTCATTTCCTGCTTCAAATACCGCTATTTTTAATTCCGGTTTGTTCTTAATTAATTCATATGCTGAAAAAATACCCCCCGGTCCTGCACCAACTATGATTACATCATACTTCATATTCTTCTCCTTCTTATCACATTTTCACATAAAAACCGTTCTATACTACTTCCACAAGTTCAATTTTAAAGTTGAGCTCTTTTCCTGCCATCTCATGATTTGCATCCAGAGTGATGGTTTTATCATCCTTTGCTGTAACCTTCACCGGGATCGGCTGTCCCATGGCATTGGTCAGGTAAACCTGCTGTCCAACTTCCAGGGCTTCAGATCCCTGAAGCTGTGCAATTTCAAAGGTCATGATCGCATTGGGATCCGGCATACCGTAAGCTTCTTCCGGCATCAGATGAATATTGACGATCTGTCCCACTTCCATATCCGCAACAGCCGCATCAAATCCCCTGATCATCATACCTGCACCACAGACAAAATCCAGTGTCTCGCCACGGTCATAGGATGAATCAAACTGGGAGCCGTCATTAAAGGTGCCCTGGTAATGTACCTTACAGGTTTTTCCTACATTCTTCATATTACATTCCTCCAAATAAACTATATTTTTGAACATTTTAATAATTTTTCAAATGCCTCCACAGGCATTGGTTTTGCAAAAAGATAACCCTGGGCGTAATCACAGTCCAACTCCTCAAGACGTTTCTTTTGTTCTTCTGTCTCCACACCCTCGGCCTTGACAGGAAGCTGCATCCGATGAGCCAGATGAATCATGTCCGGCAAAATACTCTGCCCCAAAGGCTTTTTCATTTCTCTCCAGAGAAACTCCTTATCAAGCTTCAAGGCGTCCAAAGGAAGTCTTGTCAGCATATTCAAAGAGGAGGTTCCTTCCCCGAAATCATCCAGTTCCATGCAAAATCCCCGTTTTCGAAGTTCCTCTGCCGTACAGATAATCTGATCAGGATTTTCCAAATAAGTACGCTCTTTGATTTCCAGATGAAGATATCCCGGATCAATCTCATACTTTTGGGCGATTTCCCAGACTGTATCAAACAAATAAGACTCATAGAAATCCTCACGGGAAACATTGATGGAAATCGGCACCATAGGGTATCCTTTTTGCTTCCATTCTTTCAGCTTTGAGCACACGCTCTCCCATATATACGTATCCAAACTGGAGATAAATCCATTTTTTTCCAGTAATGGTACAAATTCCTTTGGTGACAGCAGGCCCCACTCCGGATGTTGCCAACGCACCAATGCTTCCGCTCCCACCATCTTTCCATCTTTTAGGCTATATTCCGGCTGGAAATAAATCAAAAACTGTTTCTGCCGCAGTGCAAATGCCATGGTATCGGTGATTTCTTTTTCACGCAGCAGATTTTCACGAAGGACATCATCGTAGACAGCCAGGTATCTGCCATAAATCCCACTAATACTTTCTGCAGCCAGTAGTGCCCTGTCACACATCTGCTCAACAGATATGGTCCGATCCGTGATTTCATAAACTCCAAGCTTCACAGACATTTTGTCCACCAGCTGCGAGCGTTCTTTTTTTCTTTCCTCATCAAAGTATTTCCGTGCATTTCTTTCCCTTTTTCGTTCTACCAGACAAAGAAACCCATCTGCACTGTATCTGCAGCAAAGAGCATCCTCACCTACCCTTTTGGGAAGAATTTCAGCAGCCTCCAACAGAAGGTTTTCTCCTGCCTTTCGTCCATATGTGTCATTGTGCAGCTTGACATTTTCTAAATTAACACATAGAACCGTATATTCCTGATCAGGGGTTGCATCCAGGAGATCCCTGACCTTCTGATAGAAAAATTCCTTTGTATAATGTCCGGTAAGGCGGTCATACTGAAACTGATCCACCATAGCCGCTGCCTCACGAAACTTGATCAGACTTGCCACTCTGTGCAGAATCACCTGCGGACGATAAGGCTTTGGTACAAAATCATTTGCCCCATGTGCCAGTGCATCGATCTCGTCTTTTTCACTGTCTCTCTGGGTCAATACGATTACCGGTATCAGGGCAAACTCAATATCCTTCTTGATGAGATCCAGAAAGGTATAGCCGTCCATAACCGGCATCATCACATCCAAAAGGATCAAAGAAATTTCTCCCCGGTTCCGCTGCAAAATTTCCAACGCAGCCTTTCCATTCTTTGCTTCCAATACCTCATAGGTACCTGACAATATTTCATTCAGGATCTCCCGGTTGATTTTATTATCTTCTACAATTAAGACCTTTTTTTGTCGAATCATGTTGCCCTTTCTCTCTGTTACCGCATCTGTTTACTACCCTCACGTCTTAATATCTTACATGAAATCCGCATCTTTCACAAGATGGAAGATGCAGAAAAAAGTTTTAGGAGTGGAAACCCTATGGCTCCACTCCTTCTCTCTGATATCAATATTAAACTACTGAATTTCTTTTATAAATCTGTGGAATGCTTCCATTCCTTCCGGTGTACGTTTGTATACACCTGCACATTCCAGTACTTTGGCAAATACTTTACCAATCTCTTCCTGCACAATGCTGTGAATATTTTCCTCAGTCACAGTATGTTCTCTCATCCACTGTTCTGCCCAGTCTGCATGCTTTGCAAGAGTTTCATCTTCCCTTAAATCTTTCCCTTCCAAAACTGACTTCTCTAAAAGTGCCATCTCAGTTTTCAGACGTGCCGGAAGTACTGCAAGTCCCATGACTTCGATCAGACCAATGTTTTCTTTTTTGATATGATGGTACTGACTGTGGGGATGATACACTCCCATAGGATGTTCCTTTGTCGTAATGTTATTGCGAAGAACCAGGTCAAGCTCTAGGAGTTCTCCTCTCCTTCTTGCGATCGGAGTAATGGTATTGTGAGGAGTACCTTCTGTTTCACTGTAAATAAAGGCAGCTTCATCGGTATAACCTCTCCATGCCTTCAAAATGTGATCTGCTGCATCTGCTACTTCCTTTAACTCTTTTCCCTGCAAACGAATCACAGACATTGGCCATTTTACGATTCCTGCATTGACATTTGGCCACCGGTTCAGAGTAAACATTTCCTCATAAGGTGCCTTTGCCATGGCAAACACATAATTTCCGCCCTGAAAATGGTCATGGCTTAAAATAGAGCCTCCTACGATCGGAAGGTCTGCATTGGATCCTGCCGTATAGTGAGGGAATTTTTCCACAAACTCCAGAAGCTTTGCAAAAGTTGCACGATCAATCTTCATTGGAATATGTTTTTCATTAAAGATGATGCAGTGCTCATTGTAGTACACATAAGGAGAATACTGTAAAAAATAGCCTTCTCCACCCAGTGTCATGGGAATGATTCGATGGTTCTGTCTTGCCGGATGAGAAAAATGTCCTGCATACCCTTCATTTTCTTTGCAAAGAAGACAATTGGGATATCCGCTTGCCTTGGCTTTTCCGGCCTTTGCAATATCTCTGGGATCTTTCTCCGGTTTTGAAAGATTGATGGTAATGTCAATGGGACCGTACTCTGTCTGTGTTACCCATTTTTCATCTTTGGCAATTCGATCCTTACGAATGTAATTAGTTGCCTGGCTGAACTGATAATAAAAGTCTGTGGCTTCTTTAGGAGACTTTACATACTTTTCCTGAAAAGCAGCTCTGACTACAGAAGGTGCCGGCGTCAGAAGCCCCATAAGCTTCGTATCAAAAAGATCCTTCATGGTAATGGTATCTTCTTCCAGGATACCCTTTTCATGTGCAATCTTCATCAGATCTTCCAGAATTTCATGTACTGGTCTTACCTTTCCTGTAAAATTGGATGCTACATATTCATCCAGACCATACAACTCTAACAGTCTGTTTTTTACATATACCTCATCCGCCGCATCCACCAGACCTGTCTGTATTCCGTAAGCTACCAGTTCATCAACGAATTCGTAAACCATCTTGATACCCTCTCCTTTTATTTTGCGTAACCATCAGGATTGCTGCTCTGCCATCTCCAGGTGTCTTCACACATTTCATCAATGCCATATTTTGCTTCCCAGCCAAGCTCAGCTTTTGCTTTCTTCGGATCACAGTAGCATGTTGCAATATCACCCTCGCGGCGTGGCTTAATCTCATAAGGAATCTTATGTCCGCAGGCTTTTTCAAAAGCTGCTACCACCTGAAGCACACTGTATCCATTGCCTGTTCCAAGGTTATAAACCTCTACACCTGGTTTTTCACGAAGCTTATCAATGGCTTTGACATGTCCTGCTGCCAGATCCACTACATGGATGTAATCTCTGACACCGGTTCCGTCCGGTGTATCATAATCGTTTCCAAAGACGCCGAGGCATTCTCTCTTTCCAACTGCAACCTGTGCTACATACGGAAGAAGGTTGTTTGGAATACCTTTTGGATCTTCTCCGATCATGCCGCTTTTGTGTGCACCGATCGGGTTAAAATAACGAAGCAGGATCACATTCCATTCCGGATCGGAGGTGTGGATGTCGGTAAGCACCTGCTCTAACATACTCTTGGTCCATCCATATGGATTGGTTGGCTGACCCTTTGGGCAATTTTCCGTGATCGGAATCTGTGCCGGATCACCGTAAACAGTTGCGGAAGAGCTGAATACGATATTTTTTACTCCATGAGCTCTCATCACATCACAAAGCACTAAAGTTCCTGTCATATTATTGTGATAATATTCGATTGGTTTCTGTACAGATTCTCCTACTGCCTTGTAACCTGCAAAATGAATGACTGCTTCGATCTCATGGGCATCAAAAATCTTATTCAATGCTTCCTTATCAAGAATGTCTGCTTCATAAAAGGTTACATTCTTTCCTGTAATCTTCTCTACTCTTTTCAATGATTCCGGGCTGGAGTTGTAAAGGTTATCTACCACAACAACTTCATAGCCTGCTTCTAAGAGTTCCACACATGTATGGCTTCCGATATAACCGGCACCACCTGCAACTAAAATACTCATGTTTTTTGTCTCCTTTGATTGATGAATCACATGTAATCTTTTGTTACTGTGAAACAAATTTTATAATACTTTCATACCGCCATATTTACGGATCTTCAGCACATTACATGCATCTTTTCCAAACACCTGATCCATGGCCGCCTTGTACTGCGCCACTGCTTCATTCTTCACAAAAGCCTGGATAGTACCTGCAAATCCGCCTCCGTGAACGCGGCTCACACCATTGTCTCCCAGAATACTGTCACTGATGGCAAGGGCGATGGACACATTCTGATGCTGTACATCATGATTGGTATATACATTCTGTAAATATTTGAAAGAAGAATCACCTGATTCCTTTACGGTACGTAAAAATGCATCAAAATCTCCTGCCTTTAAGGCTGCAACTTCCCTTTGTACTCTCACATTTTCATTCACAAAATGGATCGCACGAAGATATGCACGGTCTCCTGCCTTTTCACGAACTTCTGCGGATTTTTCCATAAGCGCTTCCATGGTTACACCATAAAGCACTTCTTTTCCAAACACTGCTGCGGCTGCTCTCATCTCTGCCGGAACCGCTGCATAATCAGGTGTCAGATCTGCATGAGATCCTTTGGTATCTGTGATACATAAGCTGTAGCCGTATTTTCCAAGGTCACAGCTAACACCTTCAATGACCGGATTTTTCTTATCCGCAAAATCAATATGTACCAGATTTCCTACGGAGCTTGCAGTCTGATCCATCAGTCCGCATGGTTTTCCAAAATATACATTCTCTGCATACTGTCCGATAATGGCAATGTCTACAGGAGAGATGGTCATTTCATTATATAATCCGGAAATGATGGTTCCGATGATGGTCTCAAAAGCTGCGGAAGAAGAAAGACCTGCACCTACAAGTACATCGCTGGTGATGTAAGTTTTAAATCCTCCCACTTTGCCGCCGTGATCTTTGATTCCCTGAAGTACACCTTTGATCAGCGCTAAAGTTGTGCCTTCTTCTGCGTCCTTCTTTTCCAGGTCGTTTAAATCCACAGTGATCATTGGATAATCTCCGGATACGACCTGTACCTTTCCATCGTCTGTAGCTGCAACAATGGCAATGGCATCCAGGTTTACGGAAGCTGCCAGAACCTCTCCGTTCTGATGGTCTGTATGGTTTCCGCCGATTTCACTTCGACCTGGTGCACTGTAAATAGAAACATCTGCTGCACCGTAAAGGCTTTCAAACTTTTCAATGGCTGCCACATAGCGATTTCTCTGGTAAGCCAGCTGATTTTCATCCAGATAAATGTCCATCAATAACTCATCTTTTGCACCGCTTTTAAACAATTCCTTTAATTCTTTTGTTGTCATCATACTGTTACCCCCGTAATACTTCATGATTGTTAATTGGTTGTATTCATAGTAATTCTTTTTCTCTGATTTGTCAATACTTTTTAGTTAATTTAAGTAAATTATTTACTATAGTATTTACCAATATTTACTTGTTAAAAAAGTAAATAGCTACTACCGTGCACCATAGTCGTTGTCCTCACCTACGAACCATCATAATTTCTAAAGACTTCCGGGATATCTAAAATATGATTTTTTCTCGACAAAATATACATTCTATGATAATATTTACTAAAAATCAGTTTCATTTTACTTTAACAAACTACTGAATTTGAACTACGGAGGTAATCATGGCTACAATCAAAGATATCGCACTGGCGGCGGGAATCTCTTCAGGTGCTGTCTCCCGTATTTTAAATAATGACCCCACTTTAAGCGTTTCCCCGGAAACAAAAAAGCGGGTTTTTGATATTGCACAGGAAATGAATTACCAGAAATCCAGAAACCGTGATAAGTCTCTTTTTAAGATGGGCATCCTGCAGTGGTTTTCAGCAGAACAGGAAATGCAGGACAGTTATTATCTGCTGGTCAGACAGGGCATCGAAGACTTTTGCCAGAAACATTCTATCGGGATCATCCGTGCATTTCAATCAGATACAACTTCCATCGAAACCCTGTCCGATGTGGACGGGCTCATCTGTATCGGAAAATTTTCCCATGAGGAAATCGAAAAGTTTATCGGCATTTGCCAGAACATTGTATTTTTGGACATGCCTGTTTCTGATTATCAGATCACCACTCTGACTATGGATTTTAAAGCAGCGGTTTATGATGCTTTGGATTATTTAACAGAACTGGGGCATCAAAAAATTGCCTACCTGGGCGGAAGGGAATATGTAGGCAATCATGTGCTGTTCCCTGATGAGAGAAAAACTGCCTTCCAGTCCTATATGGAACGACATGAGCTTGATGGCTCCCTCTTGTATGAGGATGCCTTCACCACCGCCTCGGGCTATCAGATGATGCAGAGTCTTTTAGAAGAGAAGGAGCTTCCCACCGCAGTTTTCGCTGCCAGTGATGCCATCGCTTTTGGTGCCATGAGAGCTATTCAGGAAAAAGGACTGACAATCCCGGAGGATATTTCTATCATCGGATTTAATGATACAGAAATGAGTGCTTACACTACACCGGCACTGACCACCATTTCTGCACCTGCCTATGATATGGGACAGCATGGAGCAAATTTGATCTATGCTGCTACCAACTTAAATATCAATACCCCATTAAAAGCAAAGATTCCATGCCGTCTGATCAGGCGGGAATCCTGTAAAAAATGTCTATAGAAAACATAAAGGAGCGGAAATCCCAGGTCTCCGCTCCTTTTCTGCTTTTTTATTCAGCTTTTTCGAAATCGTCTTTTCCAACTCCGCAGATTGGACAAGTCCAGTCATCCGGCAGTTCTTCAAATGGTGTTCCCGGAGCAATGCCATTATCCACATCACCTACTGCCGGGTCATATTCATAACCACAAGGTACACATACATATTTATCCATTTTGTTTCCTCCTTCATGTTTTTAATGACTTCTTCAAAATATTATCATATTCATTACGAATATCCCATACTCATAAATTTATGAGTAACATAAGAATCATGGAACCGGATCCAGTCCCGTTAGTTATGCCAGCAGATTCTTCTGATATTTTCATGGCACTGGCCTGTGATCCAGTCCACATCATCGGTCAGCCAGCTCATGATCTCCAGCATCTTTGTTTCCCATACGATGTCTGCCTGTCTGTCCTCTTCCGTGCGGTCACGTTCCATGGTTGTATCAATTTCGTTATAACCGAAAATATATCCTCCTGCGTTCCAGATGGAGAAGTTGCTGTCCGGCCCTTCTGTAACCTTGTCTCCTCTTGCTTCTACCAATGCATCGTGACGTGCTTTATACTCTTCCTCAGAGCCCGGTACTAATCTGGTAATAAATACACGATGTCTGATCAGTTCCTTATCGGGTCTTACAATACCGAAATCATGATACATCAGTCTCATTTCTTCAAATGGTGTAGAAATCCAGGAATAAGCCTCTCCATACTTAGCTTCCCACTGCTTTACTGCTTCTTTATCTGACTCTGTGAAAAGAAAATCATCTTCTGTCTCATAGTAGCCAAATACGATTCTCTCTACATTCCACATACTGAAATTGACCATCTTTTTCCTGTCCAAAAATGCTGTGAGTTCTTTCCAGACCTTACCGAGATTCCCGCGAAACTCCGCTGTTTTTCCTTCTAAAACCTCCATTGCAAATGCATGTCTTAACATTTAATTTTTCTCCTTTTGACATATGCAAGAATATCCTGCGGAATTTCCGCAGGATACTCATTTTACTATTCATAACGTTTTTCATTACTGGAAATATGAAATTATCATTTAATATCAAACTGACTAAATCTTAGTATACAGTTTTCCATTCGCTGATGTTGTCCGGTGTGAATGCAAATGGAGGTCCTGCAATGATTTCTGTACCGCCGTCTGCTGCTTCAACTACTTCGTAGTCACCCATTGCACATGTAAATGTGTCGCCAGCTGCTCCTGTGATTGTTCCATCAACTAATGCTACAGAAACATAAGCTGCCAGTTTACCTAAGTCAATTGGGTTCCATAAGTACATATATGGGCAGGAATGAGCATCGTCATCACCGATGTAATCAGCCATTTCAGATGGTAATCCAAGACCTGTTAATTTAACAGAAGATCCTGCATCCTGGATAGCTTTTGCAGCTGCCATGATACCAACAGTTGTAGGTGCACAGATAACTTTCAGGTCTGGGAAGTTTGCTAATAAAGCCTGTGTCTGGTCTACAGATTTCTGGTATTCGTCATCACCGTAAGCAACTTCAACTAATTCAAGAGCTTTGTAATCATCTGTAGCGTTTACAGTTTTCATTGCATCGATCCATGCGTTCTGGTTTGTAGCTGTAGAAGCTGCAGAAAGGATTGCATACTGTCCTTCGCCGCCTGCTAAATCTTTCACAGCATCCATCAGAGTCTGTCCAACGATTTCGATACCAGCCTGGTTTACATGTACTAAACGGCTTGCTGCGTTTGTAGAAGAGTCTACAGAGCAAACTTTGATGCCCGCTGCTTTTGCTGCTTCAAGAGCCGGCTGAAGAGCGTCAGCATCGTTTGCTGCGATAGCGATTGCGCTTACATTCTGAGCTACTAATTCGTTGATCATTGTGATCTGAGCATCAGCTGTTGCTGTTTCAGGATGTTTGATAACGAATTTTTTGCCAAGTTCTGTCATAACTGCTTCGAAGCCTTCAGCTTCTTTTTCGTTGTATGGGTTACCTGCTGATTTTGTGATCAGTGCATAAACTGCATCGTCAGCCGGAGCTGCTGCATCATCTGTTGTCTCTGCTGCTGGTGTTTCAGCTGCTGCCGGTTCTTCTTTTCCGCCGCATCCTACTACTAAGGATGCAACCATAGCTACACAAAGAAGTGCGCTTAATAATCTTTTTTTCATGTTTGTTTCCTCCCTAAATTTTTATTATGAATAGTTTATATACAACAGTGCCGCCTGCGGGCACTGTTTGTATCTGTAACATTATCTGGTTTTCTTTTTCATTCCTGCCTGAATCTGATTTTTAATGTTCGGAGCCATAACTGTAACGATCAGCAGGGCACCAATGATTACCAGCATCGCCTGTGCAGGTACATTGATCAGACCAAGACCATATCTTAAGAAACCAACGATGAAGATTGCAAGGATAACTCCGATAAAGTTACCTTTACCTCCGTTTGTACTGAAACCGCCAAGAACTGCCATGGAAATTGCTTCCAGCTCATATCCTGTGGCAATATCGGATTTTGTACTTCCCATACGGGATGCAAGGAATACACCTGTGACTGCTGAGAACAGACCTGTCAGAACAAATACGATAAGACGAATCTTCTGAACTTCAATTCCTGCGTATTCTGCAGCTGTTTTATTGCTGCCGATGGCATAAAGCCATCTGCCAAAGACTGTTTTATGTAATACAAATCCAAAGACTGCTGCACACACTACAAAGCAGATGAACATGATCGGAACTACCCCAACCTTACCCCAGTAAAGATTACTGAACCATTTCACTGTCGTAAGTCCGCCTGCGGATGTGTCACCTAAAATACCTTCTGCAATACCTCTGAATAAAATCTGAGTACCAAGTGTTACGATCATAGGAGCCAGTTCTGTAAACTTTGTAAGGATCAGACCGTTGATCAGACCGCAAAGAGT
This sequence comes from uncultured Lachnoclostridium sp., assembly GCA_945786935.1. Taxonomy (GTDB): domain Bacteria; phylum Bacillota; class Clostridia; order Lachnospirales; family Lachnospiraceae; genus HGM12587. The sequence goes on along the minus strand of CALZFY010000049.1, from coordinate 4,651 downwards.
ACCAACGCCCAGACAGATCAGTACACATAACGGCATCGGAATGCCGGCATTAAATGCCAGTGCCAGAGATACTGCGGAGATACATGCAATAGAGCCTACGGAAATATCGATGTCTCCCAGTACCAGAATGTATGCCATTGGTAATGCAATGAATGATTTCTCCAGGAAGGAACAGGTTGCTGTAAACAATCCTGATACACTTGCGTAGTATGGAGAAAGGTTTGCGTTCATAATATTTACAAGAACAAAAATCACTAACAGGAACCATTCCCATTTAAAGAAGAAGGTCTTCCAGGAAAACGGCTGTTCAGCAATAATCTCTCTACCTGATTTCCCTGCCATTACATTTCCCTCCTCTTCAATGCGTTTTTATCCATGGTTCTTTGTGTAATTACGTTCAGGATAACGGCGATCAAAATGATGATACCTTTGATTGCACTCTGCCAGAACTGTGATACACCGATTAACGGAAGTGCTTTTCCGATGATCGCCATAATAAGACCACCCAAAAGTACTCCGGGTACTGTTCCGCGTCCACCATTTAAGCTGACACCGCCTACAACGCAGGCAGCGATAACATCCATTTCCAGTCCTGTTGCCATATCACCCTGAGCAGATGCATAAAGGGAAACCCAAAGAGCTCCGCCAAGACCTGATAAAAGACCCATGATACTGTATACTGCAATTTTTACATTGTCAATTTTGATACCGGATACTTCGGAAGCCTCTGCATTAGAACCGATGGCGTAAATCCTTCTTCCTGCAGTTGTCCATTTCAGGGCAATGAAGAAGATGATGTAACAGACGATGGTCACAGTAATCATGTTGTTCAGTAAACCGCCTGTCAGATATTTCTGCTGTGCGAAATTCTTAAAGCCTTCCGGAATCTGATAGGCTGCAACCCACTGGCTCTTTGCGATCAGATAGGTACATCCACGGTAAATGTTCATAAATCCAAGGGTTGCCACGATTGGCGGAACCTTTCCTTTGGAGATAACTGTACCGATTACTGCACCAAGTGCTGCACCTACCACCATGGAGATTACAAAGCCTGCGATCACAGGAACTCCCGGATGGTCTCTCATGATCAATGCGGAAAACATTCCGGAGAATGCCAGTGTGGAGCCGATGGCAATATCAATACCGCCGGTTAAAAGTACACACATCATACCCAGTGCCATGATCATCATAACCGCGTAATTCTTTAACATGGCCTCAATCGTACCAAACTGTAAGAAGGTACTGTTTCTAAACTGGATAAATACACACAATACAATTAATACGATTACCAAACTCATCTCACGGGAGCTGGTAAGTTTTTTCAGATCAAATTTCTTATTCATATTACCCTCCCTACTGATTGGTTGCCTTTAAGGATTTTGCCATGGCAAATTTCAGAATTGCTTCCTGATCAGCTTCTTCTCTTGAAAGCTCACCGGTCACTTTACCTTCGCACATGACAATGATTCTGTCACACATACCTAAGATTTCCGGCATTTCTGAAGAAATCATGATAATGGCATATCCCTGTTTTGCAAGTTCACCCATGATCTCATAGATTTCAGCCTTAGCACCTACGTCAACACCTTTGGTTGGCTCATCCAGAATGATGACCTTCAGATCGGAGCTTAAGATTTTTGCCACAACGACCTTCTGCTGATTACCACCTGACAAGGTGTTTGCTTTATCAAATACGGTCACAACCTTGGTATCTACCCGTTCTGCCAGTTCTTTGGCAACCTGTCTTTCCCTCTTATCATTGGTCAGACCATATTTACCATAGGAAGCAACTTCCGGTAATGTAATATTTCGTCCGATGCCCCAATCAAGGATCAGACCCTGCTTCTGTCTGTCTTCCGGCAGAAGTCCGATACCATGTTTCATGGCATCGATCGGTTTTTTAATATGAATCTCTTTACCTTCCAGATAAACCTTACCGGAATCAAAATGCTCTACACCGAAGATGGTCTGTACCACCTCTGTTCTTCCTGCACCTACCAGACCGGTAAGTCCCAGAATCTCGCCTTTGCGAACTCCAAAGGATACATTTTTGAAAAATCCTGTTCTGGTGAGATTTTCTACTCTTAATACTTCTTCTCCCAGTTCTACCTCCGGCTTGGGGAAAAGGTCCTTGATCTCACGTCCTACCATGGCAGTGATCAGATCTGCATTGGTGATACCGTTGACATCATAAGTTCCAACATACTGGGAATCACGAAATACCGTAACTCTGGATGCCAGACGGTACATATCTTCAAATCGGTGGGAAATAAAGATAATGGAAGCCCCGTCATCTCTGAGTTTTTCAGCAATACGATATAACTCTTCGGATTCTCTCTTTGTCAGGGCTGCTGTTGGTTCGTCCATGATAATGATCCGTGCCTTCATGGATAAGGCCTTGGCAATTTCTACCATCTGCTGCTGTGCGACGGAAAGAGTACCCATTTCTGCTGTGGCATCAAAATCTGCATTCAGCTCTCTTAAGTAACTGTTTGCTTCCTCATGCATTTCTTTCCACTGAATGATTCCATGTTTCTTTTTCTCATGACCCATGAAAATATTTTCCGTAACCGATAAATGCGGATAAGAAGTTACATGCTGATAAATTGCTGCGATTCCGGCATTTTGGGCATCTCTGGGTCCTTTGAAATTAACCTTTTTGCCATCTAAGTACATTTCGCCTTCTTCTGCCTTATGTACACCGGTAATTACTTTGATAAAGGTCGACTTACCTGCACCGTTCTCTCCCATCAGTGCATGAATCTCACCCGGCTTTAACTGAAACTGTACATTATTCAGTGCCTTCACACCCGGGAAAATCTTGGTAATTCCTTTTAACTCAAGAACATACTCCGACATCTTTATCCCTCCTGTATTATTTTCTATACATGAACAATCGATTATATTTTGCTTTTACAGACGATTGCTTCCTGCTATGGATATATTTTATCATTGGGATTTTTATTTTTCTATGGTACTTTTTTTCGATTTAGGGTAATATTTTTCGCACTCTTGTAAAAATATAAAAAATATTTCCAAATTGTGTTATGATGTAAAAAAGCATTTTGTGAGGGAGATTTTGAAATGAAACTATTGATCGCAGATGATGAAAAACTTACGCGGGAAGGCATTATCTCCAGTATCGACTGGGCTTCTCTTGGGGTTTCACAAATCTATCAGGCCGATGACGGTGTCCATGGTCTGGAGCTTGCAAAAGAAGTGGAACCCGACATTGTTTTAAGTGATGTGCGTATGCCCCGATTAGATGGTATTGAAATGTCCATCGAATTAAGAAAGCTGTTTCCGGATATCAGTATCATTTTTATGAGTGGTTATTCTGATAAAGCTTATTTAAAAGCTGCCATCAAGTTGAAGGCTGTCAGTTATGTAGAAAAGCCCATTGATCCTCAGGAGATTCAGGAGTCGGTTTTAGAGGCACTGAAAAACAGACAGACTGTCAAAGAAACCAGTGTGACTAAAAAGGAGCACCACAGCTTTGCCGCCTCCTCTCTGGCTGCTGCTTTGATCTACCCAAACTCTGCCACGGAAGAAGAGCTTTGGGCTCGTTTTGGAAAGCTGTCGTTAAAGATTAGTAAATCAACCAGCTTTTACACGATGCTTATTTCCTTTAAAAACGGATTGACCCAAATCCCCCGGCAATCTCTGGAGGATTTTTATAATAAGCTTCACGAAACTGTTACTCTCTATGGGCTCGAGGAAATCCACTGTGTTAAGCAGGAACAATTTCTCATCTGCCATCTGTTTGGTATGGCACCTGCCTTTGAAAGATTAAACCATCTCGTATCTGATGTTGCAGCAAAAGTACGGACACTTTCCCCCGAATTTTTCCTGGTATTGGGAAAAAAGGTTGGCAGTGCCTCCAGACTCTATGAATCCTATAACTCTACGGTCATCAAACTTCAGAGCTGTTTTTACTACCCTTACGGCAGCTGGTTTCTTACGGATGGAAGCGAAGTTGATTTTACCTCAATCAACGACTTTCCTGTATCCATGGATCATTTCCGGGAATTGCTTCATCAGAAGGATCCAAAGATTGAAAACTTTTCTTCTGACATCTATGAAACATTGAAAGCTTCCAAAAGCACCATGCCCAATCAGGTAAAAAACCTGTATTATCAAATGTTTTGTGCAGTACAGGAGTCATATCATCTTCTGCAGCTTCCTCTGCCTGAAAAGATGCTTTCCTCCGCAGATGCATTTGAACTGATCTTTCATTGCAAAACTCTTTTGGAATTACATACCATGCTGGCAGAGGAATTAAAGGTTTTCCTTAAACAGGTCAGCCTTTCCTCCCGGGAAAGTGCTCCCATTACTGCCATCAAAAATTTTATTGCATCCAATTATCAGGATGAGAATCTGTCTATCAAAGATATCAGTGACCATGTATTTTTAAGCACCTCTTATATTTGTACGATTTTCAAAACAGAAACCGGACAGACGTTGAATCAGTATATTACCAAATACCGGATGGAAAAGGCAAAAAAACTGCTGGCCGATCCATTGTTCAAAATTTCTGACATTTCCGCCAGAGTAGGCTATAACGATGGCAACTATTTCGGAAAAACCTTTAAAAAGATCGTAGGCTTATCTCCTACGGAATATAGAGAGCAGGTAACAGGCTTATGACAAA
>CALZFY010000048.1:0-18957 GCA_945786935.1 uncultured Lachnoclostridium sp. | reverse complement strand
GAATATTGATGGCATAGAGGGCTGCTGCCAGGATGGCAAATAGGGTGGCGGTGTGTTTTTGATTCATGGTTGTCTCCTGAAATCTATATCCCCCTACGGGGGATATTTGTTAATTATAGAATAACATGGGAAATCTGATTTGTCAGCAGATTTTATTTAATTCCTGTTTAAAATCTGTTATGATAGTTACTGTACAAGCGAATTTGTTCTGACAAAGTTATGTTACATGAGGGGATTATGAGGCTGGATTCAAGTATTTTGGAAATTAAAGGAATTGGACAAAAAAGTGCGGCAGTGTTTGAAAAAGCAGGCATGTTTACGGTAGGTGATGTGGTGAGATATTTCCCACGGGGCTATGAGGAATTTCATGCACCTGTTTCATTTGCAGAGCTTCAGGAAGAGGAAGTTCAGGCGGTGGCAGCCTTTGTGACCAAACAGCCTGCGGTCGTAAAGGCCGGACGATATCAGATCACCACCACAACAGTTGTGGAAAATGATATTTCTTTGCAGCTTCGATGGTTTAATATGCCCTTTTTGAGAAATACTTTAAAAAGAGGCTTTCTTTATATTTTCCGGGGGAATGTGGTAAAAAAAGGAAAAAATTACTGGATGGAGCAGCCAAAGTTCTATACTCCGGCAGAATATCAGGAACTGGAAAACTGCATGCAGCCGGTGTATCCATTGGTAAAAGGTCTTACAAATAAGATGATTAGTAAGGCAGTCAGACAGGTTATGGAAAATATTCCTGCTTTTGAGGAAACATTTCCGGAGGAGCTTCGAAAGCAATATCAGCTGGCAGAATATAATTTTGCAGTTTCCAATATACATTTTCCGGTTTCCAGGGACGATCTTTTGATGGCGAGAAGAAGACTGGTCTTCGAAGAGTTTTATCAGTTTGTTTGTCAGGTGCGTTCCATGAAAGAGCAGTGGGAGACCATTCCCAATGAATGTGTCATGGAGCCGGTGGATGAGACAGAAAGGCTTTTGAAGGCTTTACCTTATGAGCTTACAGGGGCTCAGAAAAAAGTCTGGAAGGAAATTTCAGGGGACCTGCAGGGAAAAAGACTGATGTCCCGTCTGGTGCAGGGGGATGTAGGTAGCGGAAAGACGATTCTTGCTTTTTTAGCGCTGATCACTGCCAGCCGGAATGGATATCAGGGGGCTATGATGGCACCGACGGAGGTGCTGGCAAAGCAGCATTTTGAAGGGTTATTGGAGCTCAAGGAGCAATATGGTCTTAAGGTCAACCCATTATTACTTGTGGGTTCCATGACTGTAAAGGAAAAGAGGCTGGCTTATGAGCAGATCACTTCAGGTGAAGCAGATATCGTCATCGGAACCCATGCTATTATTCAGGAGAAGGTGGAATTTTCAAACCTTGGGCTTGTGATCACCGATGAACAGCACCGATTTGGGGTGAAACAAAGAGAAACCTTCAGTAAAAAAGGTATTCATCCCCATGTGCTGGTTATGAGTGCAACGCCGATTCCAAGAACTCTTGCCATGATCATTTATGGGGACCTGGATATTTCCGTCATAGATGAGATGCCTGCCAACCGAATCCCCATTAAGAACTGTGTGGTGGATGAGGGGTGGAGACCGAAGGCCTACGCTTTTATCCGAAAAGAGGTGGAAGCAGGGCATCAGGCCTATGTCATCTGCCCTATGGTAGAGGAAAATGAGGAACTGGAGCTTGAAAATGTTATGGATTATGCTGAAAAATTAAAGAAGGAGCTTCCGGGAATTCATGTGGCTTACCTTCATGGAAAGATGAAGGCAGCAGAAAAAAATGAGATCATGGAAGCCTTCGGACGAAATGAGATTCAGGTGCTGGTGTCTACGACGGTGATTGAAGTCGGTATCAATGTTCCCAATGCTACGGTGATGATGGTAGAGAATGCGGAGCGTTTCGGATTATCTCAGCTTCATCAGCTTCGTGGACGTGTGGGACGTGGTGCAAATCAGTCTTATTGCATTTTCATGAGTAATTCCAAGGGGAAGGAGACCAAAAAACGTCTGGAAATCTTAAACAAGTCTAACGATGGATTTTACATTGCCAGTGAGGATTTGAAGCTTAGGGGACCGGGAGATTTATTCGGAATCAGACAAAGCGGGGATCTTCGGTTTACTTTGGGAGACATTTTTACGGATGCACAGATTTTAAAAGAAGCCTGTGAGGCGGCAGACAGGTATGGATATCTGGGTAAGGAAGAATTGACAACTAAGATCAATCTTTGACGTTTCAAGTAGCAATGGATTTTTGTTTATTGCCGAAACTTCAGGTTACAAAGTTTGTCATATTTTGAAACATTTTACAGTGTATTAAAAATATTTCTCCGCATACTAGGAGTGTACCAGAAACTTATTAGAAGGTAGCAGAGCAGGAAACTGTTTAGAAGCCACTGGATGAACCTGATGAACAGATATATTTTCAAAAGGTTAGAATAGAGAGGCATGGAAAGTTATCTTGATAAAAAGTTTCAGGTTCAGAAAATAGATGATAAATTCTAAATTAGAAACAAGGAGGAATTGATTATGTCAAACAGATCTTCAAACAGAACAGCAGTTCCTGAAGCAAAGGGTGCTTTGGACAAATTCAAATATGAAGTAGCCAGCGAGCTTGGTGTACCATTAACAGATGGCTACAACGGAAACTTAACATCTGCACAGAACGGTTCTGTAGGCGGATATATGGTTAAGAAGATGATCGAAGCTCAGGAAAGACAGATGTCCGGCAAATAAGCTGAAAAATGTTCGGGGGACAGGTAATTTACCTGTCCCTCATTTGATGTTGAACGTATTCTACAAGACGGATGATCCGTCTGCTCATTTCTTCTCCAAGAACAGGACTTTCTAAAAGTCCGTTTTCAATGCATTCTACAGCGTGGGTAATCTCCCCGGTAAAATCACTTTTCATATCTACTGATATTTCCGTAACTTCACCGTCTTTATGGAGATATGCTTTATTGCCTTTCCAAAATGCAGGGATTTCAATGTATCCTAAGTCCCCGGCAAGGATAGCAGAGCCTTTTTGCGGTAAGCTGTAGAGCCAGTTACACTGCAAAAATCCATAGATTCCATTTTCATAAAGGACATCTGCGTTCATCCCAAAATCACATTCATAAGGTGGATGATATACCGGCTGCGCCTGAATGACGCGGGCGTTCGCATCTGCAAAAAAGTGTGCGAAACTGATGGGATAAACACCAATGTCATAGGAAGCGCCGCCGAAGGCCGGGTCAAATACCCAGTGGGAATCCGGCAGAGTACCGGAGGTAATGCTACAGTAGGAAGCTTTGATGGACCTGAGATTTCCAATGACACCATCCAAGATCATAGACTTTAATTTGACATTTAAAGGTGTGAACATGGTTTTCTCAGCTTCCATCAGAAAGCAGTGATTCTTACGTGCCATAGCAAACAGCTGTTTTACCTGTTCTTCGTCTGACACCATAGGCTTTTCGCAGATGACGTGCTTGTGATGGGATAAACAGAGGCAAATGTGTTTAAAATGCATCTGATTTGGGGTGCAGATATAAACAAGGTCTACATTTTTGTCGGAAAGAAGTTCTTCGTAGCTTCCATAGTACTTGTTAACAGAATATTTTTTTGCAAATGCTTCTGATTTTTGAATGTCTCTGGAGGCAACTGCATAAAGAGTTGCGTTTTCGCTGTAAATCACACCTTTTGCAACGCGGTGTGCGATATTTCCAAGACCGATGATACCGATATTTTTCATGTTGTCAGATCCTCTCGTCTATTGTGAATTATGAAGTCGGATTCCTTATTTCAAGGTAAATGCTCATTACATTTAAATATATTTTACTATCAGTTGGTTTATTTGTATACATTCAATCATAAATTTGCAGAACCTGTACATACTATTTTTTGCAAACTATGTAATTGTTCAGAACCTGCAATGAGGTAGATAACAGTTACGATCATAATTTCAGGAGGTTTTCCATGGTACAGTTATCAGAAAAAGAATTATCTGTCCTTCAGGACCTGCTCTCGGATGAAGAGCTTTTGGTGAAAAAATTTCAGATGCTCGCAACACACACAGAGGATGCAGCAATCAAAGAGAAATATGAACGTATTTCCAAACAGCATCAGGGACATTTCAATGCATTGTATGCACATTTGCAGTAGGAGGTAGGATATGCAGACTTATACAGAAAAGGAAGTTTTAGCCGATGGATTGTGTGCACAGAAGGCGTCCACCGGGCATTTTAACATGGCAGCGACAGAGTGTGTCCATGATGGTTTGAGAAATACACTGTTAAATATTCTTTCTGAGGAACACAAGATTCAGGTAGAGGTATTCGATATGATGCATGAGAGAGGACTGTATGAAACTCCGGCAGCAGAGGAGAAGAAAGTGCAGTCTGTGAAACAGAAGTTTGCCAAAAGCTATCAGCAGGCATAAAGTCAGACAAGGGGGAAGCAAACGGCTTCCCCTGTTTTTAAAAATAACAGCTATTTCATGTTTTCAGAAGCGATGCGCTTCATAGGCTTTATGAGACCTGTGCAGATGGCCACGGTCAGCAAATATGCAGCCGGCTATACATTGAGGGCTGCTCCTGCGATGACTGCTACAGAAGAAATTTTTACAGAGGACTCCGCATGTGCCGCACAGTTCATGCTCTGGGCAGGGAGGTTAAAGAGTGCTGCTATAAACATCCAGAAAGCGTACTCCTTTGCCTGGGGAAGCACTGCATTTGAAGCACCGAATGCACGCAGCAAAAATATTTTCGATGGAAACCATTATGAGCAGCAGCGGAAGTGTAACGCCTACGGCTGCCAGAGCAATATCGCTGTCCAGCATTCCGATATAGGCAGTATCCACAATGTTATAGACTGCTTTTGCCAACAGTGCCAGGGTAGCAGGGATGGCAAGATCGATGATTGCTTTCGATGGTTTTGCGGTGGAAAGCAGGGATTCTTTGTTAGTTGAAGATTTAATTTGCATTTTTTTTACCTAATATACCGTGCAGCGGAATATCAAGCTGACGGTGACACCTTTCTTCGTGGTCTTTGAGAAGCTCTTCTATGGAGCGTTCAGAAGAAAAATCAGTTTTAAAACGCATATTGAAATAATTCATATACATTCTAAAGTCATCAACAATGGTGGTGACGGATAATCCTGTCCTGAGAGCTTCGCTTTCCAGCACCTTTGTCAGTACTGATATATTCAAATCATCGAAAGCATGACGGCATCCGGATATTTCCGGAGCAAGTGCTGACGGAGGGTTGAATGCTGCATCTGCAAAGATACCAAGATAGATTGGATTTTCTGCAAAAAAGTCCAGTCTTGCACGAAAATAACTCTGCAATTGTTCTTCGGCAGAACCGGTCATCTTTTCAGCAGCATGTTTCAGATATGAGGTCAGCTCATAAACCTCCTAAAACAGACTGATTGGTCTGTTTTGTATATTGTCACAAACAGACCGGGTGGTCAATAATTCATGACAATAAAAAGCTCGCAGAGCGTGCTTTCTATTGTTTGTTAAATAACATGAGGAAAATGGAATACAGGGAAAACTTGCATAATCAAAGGTTTCATGGTATGGTTAACAAATAGATTAGAAATATATCAATTGATTCAGTGAGGAGATTATGAAATGGCAGTAAACAAAAGAATTGCAAAGAAAAAAGCAAAGGCTGTGAAAGTACAGGAGGTAGCAAAAGCGGCAGAAATCAAAGAAGAAGTAAAAGTTGAAGAAGCAGTAGCAACTCCTGTAGAAGTGGTTGAAACAGTAGTAGAAGCTCCTGTAGAAGTAGTTGAAACAGTTGTTGAAGCTCCTGTAGAGGCAGAGGCTGTTACAGAAGAGAAAGCAACTGAAGTACCGGCAAAAGAAGAAGCTACAGAGAAAAAGCCAAGAGCCAGAAGAACTACAAAAGCGAAAGAAGAAACAGCGCAGGAAAAGAAACCGGCAGTAAAGAGAACTACCAAAAAAGCAGTGAAAGCCAATATTGTTGTTCAGTCCTGCGGAAGAGAAATTTCTATGGAAGATGCAATCGAAAAAGCAACAGAAGACTGGTGTAAATCTGGAAACGACAGAGCTGATTTAAAAGAAATTGCAGTTTATGTAAAGCCGGAAGAATTTGCTGTTTTTTATGTCATTAACGGAAGAGCAACCGGTAGAGTTACATTCTAAAATTTTTGAATAAAGTTTGATTGCTCATGGAGTTGTTGTACAGTAGCCTTGGAGGAACTGATACAGCAACTTTTTTTTGAAAAGGAGGACAGTGATGTCCAATATTAAAATTCGACCGATCATCCCATCAGATGATCCGAAAATCGCAGCAATTATCAGAAGTAATCTGGAAGAATTTCATCTGGATATTCCAGGTACTGCATATTTTGATCCTGAATTAAATTGTCTCAGCAGGTATTACGAGGCAGAGCCTGATAAACGGGCATATTTTATTGCACTGGATGACAGGGAAAATGTCATCGGTGGTGTGGGAATTTCCGAATTTACCGGGTTTGATCATTGTGCAGAAGTACAAAAGCTATATCTTGCCAATACTGCAAAAGGGCATGGTTACAGTAAGCTGTTGATGGGCACTGTTGAAGATTTTGCACGGAAAGCAGGGTACTGCTCTCTCTATTTAGAGACACATGCGAATCTTGGGGCTGCCATTTGTTTATATGAAAGATTGGGGTATGAAAGAATCGAGAAGCCTGCAGCAGTAGTTCATAGTATGATGGATCATTTTTATATAAAGAAACTATGATGACTGTTTAGTACCTTCCAGATATGAAGTATGATATTATAGCTGACACGGAGAAACTAAAATGGTATCAAATTATGAAATTACTAAAAGAAGAGTCCAGAAGGAATTTTTAAAATATGACCAGGAAAAAATGATTCAAAAGTTTTCCCTGGATTCTGATGATGATTTTTTATATATCAGATTTATCAGTCACCTATATCGTATCCATCGAAGAACCGGGTTTCTGGAGTGGTCAGAGGATCAATTTATCACCTGTGTGGAAGGTGACTTTTATGAAACACTGACCATTTATGATCTGCTCTGTGATTCGAAAGACCATTGTCAGGCAGCAGAGGATTATATAAACTTAAAAAGTCTCTCCCCCTTGCAGTCCGGCGGAAAAAAACTGGGAGATGATCTTCTGGGAGATCAAGTTAAATTATTTGACCATAAAGAAGAGCTGCTTTGCAGGAGCTTTGAAAAACTGGGAGGCATCAAAGCTGGAAAAGGTGATGTGGCTTACGAAATCCCTATGTTCGATTTTCTGTCCTGCAGAATTCAGTTTTGGAACTCGGATGAGGAATTTGAAGCATCTTTTCAGATTTTTTTGGATAAAAATATTTTGGATTTTATCCGTTATGAGACGGTGTGGTACGCGGTATCTCATTTGATTAAGAGGCTAATAGATGGATTGGAGAATGAATAGTATGGAAATAAGACATGCAACAGAGGCAGATTTGGAACGGATCATGGAAATCTATGCTTATGCAAGAAAGTTTATGGCTGAACATAACAACCCTAATCAGTGGGGACCTACCAACTGGCCGCCAAGACAACTGATTGAAAAGGATATTTTCTGGGGAGCAAGCTACGTGTGTGTGCACGAAAACAGGATCGTAGGAACCTTTTTCCATGAGGCAGGGGAAAAAATTGAGCCGGCCTATGAAAAAATTGAAAATGGCGAATGGCTTGATTATAGTGGAACCTATGGTGTCGTACACAGGATTGCCGGTGATGGTTCCGTGAAAGGAATCGGGAGATTTTGCCTTGAGTGGGCGATAGAACAGTCTGGCGGGCATCTTCGGATAGATACCCATCCTGACAATATTGTCATGCAAAATCTTTTGAAAAAGCTGGGATTTACATGCTGCGGCATGATTTATGTGGAAGAAGATGATAATCCCAGACTGGCATATGAAATTTGCAGGATGCCGGGAAAATACGTTTGTCCACCCGGTCCTAGTAAAGACGTCCCTACAGTAACGTAGTCAATATCATTTAAAGATATTGAATGCCAGAAATTGAATATACAATTAACAAATATTTTAAAGTATTTTAGAATATTTGAAAAAATATTTAAAAAAGTATTGACAAATAAAGCACTGGATGATATTATACAAACAACAACAAAACACCACTAATCACAAAGCCACACAAAACAAATCCAGAAATTTATTCATTAATACCTATACAGTGACGAGAAAGCTGATAGAATTAGCAATGAATGAAATGGTATGAATAGGAAAAGTGATTAGAACCATAAAGAGGAGGATTGGAGGTAACACCCAATGGAACCAATCAACAATTCAACTCAATATGAGAATGGTATCGCATAGCAGTTCCTGACAAGAAAAACCTTTTAATCGCAGATGAGCAAAGAAAGCCGAAGAAAATCATAAACAGATGTAAACCTGAAAATGATGAAATGGCAAAGCAAAAGGGATGTAGTAAAGCTGGCGCTCATATTGAATAGATACCTTTAGAATTTAAAGAATAAAATAAGTGTAAAGAAATTTATTTTATAAGGCAGTACTTTAAATGATAAAAATAAAAGAAATCTACATATAATTTTTTCTAAGTAAATAAAATTTACGAGTCGGGAATAAAAATATAGATTCAATTAAAAATTGAAGCATTTAAGTAGATGTAAATGAATGATGAAAAAAGACCCATGAATGAAAAAATGACATGGCTTCTTCATTGGAAATCACAAATTTACAGAAAAGAGGCAAAATTGAATATTGAAGTGATGTAGAACGACCACCGGATGTAAGCAATCTACAGAAAGTGGTCGTTCTTTTTGTGTTTTGCTATAAACAGTATATAACAGTTGACAACGGTTACGAACTGTTATATACTGTTTATAGCAACGGAGGTCAAAAATATGCATATTATTTTGAATCATTCATCTATGATTCCAATCTACGAACAACTGGTTGATCAGGTAAAAAATCTAATCATTACTGATGAACTTAAGGAAAATGAACCGCTTCCCTCTGTACGTGCACTTTCGGGGTCATTAAAGATCAGTGCTCTGACGGTGAAAAAGGCTTACGACAGACTGGAGGAGGAAGGCTTTGTTGTCACGGTTCATGGAAAAGGTACATACGTTGCACCTACCAATCGTGCACTTGCCGCCGAGGCAAGGAGAAGGGCAGTAGAAGAGGATTTTGCCAAGGCATTGGAAAAAGCAAAAGCCGTAGGTGTAAGTCCTGAAGAGATACGGGAGATCATAGAAATTTTAATGGAGGAATAATTATGGTATCAGTAAAAAATCTTACAAAAAATTACGGAGATTTTTCTCTGAATATATCCATGGAGATTCCGGATGGACGGATTACCGGACTTGTGGGAAAGAACGGTGCTGGAAAAAGTACCACCATCAAGTCGATTTTGGGAATTATCCGTCCGGACGGGGGCAGTGTAAAAGTATTTGATAAGAATGCATCAGAACTGACACCAAAGGATAAGGAAAACCTGGGTGTTGCACTTTCTGATTCCGGATTCAGCATTTATCTGACTGTGAAGGATGTTGCAAAGATCCTTGAAAAAATGTACGACAGATTTGACAAACGTAGATTTCTGGAAACCTGCAGACGCTATGATCTGCCGGAGAATAAATTGATCCAGAAATTTTCTACAGGTATGAAAGCAAAGCTTCGTGTTTTGGTTGCCTTAAGCCATGATGCAAAGCTTCTGATCATGGATGAACCGACTGCCGGTATGGATGTAGAGGCAAGGAATGAGATTCTGGACATCATCCGGGAATATCTTACAGAGAAGGAGGATCGGGCAGTCCTCATTACTTCACATATTGCTACAGATCTGGAAGGCCTGTGTGATGATATTTACATGATCCACAAAGGAAAGATTCTTCTTCATGAAGATACAGATGTGATTCTGTCCGACTATGCAGTTTTAAAAGTGGAGGATAATGAGTTTCAGAAGCTTGACCAAAGATATGTGATTGGCTGGAAAAAAGAAACCTTTGGTTATTGCTGTCTGACCAATCAGAAACAGTATTATATTGATAATTATCCGGGTATGGTCATTGAAAAATGTGGAATTGATGACCTGATCCTTGTGATGACAGGAGGGAAATAAGATGCGTGGTTTAATACAAAAAGATGTTTGCCTTTTGCTGCAAAGAAGCAGAGTCTTACTGGTTTTGATCGGAGTGGGAATTTTGATGGGATTTTCCACAGATGGTTCCTTTGTAATCGGTTATATGACGATGCTGTGTGCAATTCTGACAATCAGTACCATATCTTATGATGAATTTGACAATGGATACCCGTTTCTTCTGACGCTGCCGATTACAAGAAAAACTTATGTGATTGGAAAATATATTTTCTGTCTGTTGGGAGACCTGATCGGATGGGTTCTGTCAGTGTTGATCTTTGCCGGATGTACCATTGTAAAAGGAGGCCTGCAGTTGCCTGTCCAGATCATGGAGTCTCTGGCTTTCATCCCGGTATTTTTATTGATTACTGCAATTATGCTTCCTTTGCAGCTGAAATTTGGTGCGGAAAAGAGCCGTGTGATGATCGCCATTTTGGGTGGTGGTGCCTTTGCACTCGGGTATATCGGAAAGAGCTTTTTGCCTGCAAATTTCGAGATTCCTGCGTTTCTTTTAGAAATGAGTGATCTTACAGCCATGGTGATTTTTTTAATATTTGGTTTTGCAGCACTTTTCATTTCTTATTTATGCAGCCTGCACATTATGGAGCATAAAGAGTTTTAGTTGATTTATTATCATTTGAAAAACGGAATCTAAGAGAAATCTCTGTGCTTCAAGGAAATATTTGAGAAAATTTTTGAAAAAATTTTATTCAGCTCAAACTTTTTTTGAGAACCAGGTATCTATATAACAGAACAAAAAATACAGGAGGTTCTCATGAAAAAGAAATTATTATTAACAGCTTTAGCACTTACTTTAACTTTTACAACTCTTACAGGATGTCAGAAGGAATCCACAGACCCGACATCTGTATCCCAGTCCCAGGAGTCATCCACTTTCAGTGGTACTTTGGAAGAAAAGAAAGATTTTATGTTCATTGTTACAAACTCTGATGGTTTAAGCTATGCCTTTAATTTTGAAGAAAAACCGGATGGCTTAGACGATTTGAATGTGGGAGATACGGTGAAAGTTACTTATACCGGAACTGTTTCGGAAATTGATCCGTTTGTAGGAGAGATAATTTCCATAGAACGTGTAGCAGAATAAGTAGTATTTGAAATACATAAGTAAGAGATTAAGAGACATTGCCGCATAGATGAATGATTTATCTGGTGAGCAATGTCTCTTTTTTGTAACTATTGAAATTTTCTCTATTCACCATAAAAAAATTTCGACCATAAAAAATCTACTGACTCTCGATTGTGCTTTTTCCGTATTATGATTACAATTTATTTATCATAAATGAATCGGGAGGGATTGCATTGTCTGAAATCAATAAAGAAAGATTTGGGAAACTAATTGCAGAATGTAGAAAGAGAAAGGGATACACCCAGCAAGAACTTGCAGAACAGTTGTTGGTATCCAATAAGGCTGTCAGTAAGTGGGAAACCGGGAACAGTCTACCGGACATTTCTCTTTTGTTACCGATATCGGAAATTTTGGAAATAAAAATTTCAGAGTTGCTTCAGGCAGAAGAATTTGAACAGATACCTGATCTTCAGGATGATCAAATGGAACTTCTGATAAAAAAAGCTGCTTCCTTTAAAGAAGATACACCGGAAATGAAACACAGGAAAAAAAGAACCTGTATATTTGTTTTTTGTATGAGTATCACATTTTTAATCATGGAGATCATCTTATTTGGATTTTTACATATAAAATTTTTTGGTCTTCCGGTCATCTATGTTTTTCTCACATTTCTTAGCATGGCATTTGGTGTAAATGTATGGTTGGTTTTGGACGATGAACTTCCAAAATATTATAATGAACATACAAGCCTTTCAGGTCCGCCGGGATTTCGTAAGGAGCTTATGGGTGTGAGAGTTTCGAGAAAGAATTATCCAAAGCTGATTAAAACTGTAAGGATCTGGTCTGTTGTTACCATGCTTTGTATGCCAATCTTAGGATGTCTGGAGAATTGTTATTTGCCAGAAAGTATGAATGTGTTTTATTTACAAGGTGTATTTATATTGTTATATTTTGGAAGTCTGATCATTACAACTATCATCATGGGAGAAAGATACGAATAACGAAGAATGAGGTACATTTGGTTATTTGAGAAATCATCTGCTCTATAGTGACAAATTCACGCTCTCTGTGGTAGAGCTTGAGCCGGCATACGCAGAGGGAAGCGTGGCAAAGACGGTAGCATTTGCTAAAAAATATTTGAATCTATAGTGTTAAGGGGATAGATAGTGAGAATGGTAAGCTAGTATTGATATATGAGTTCTACGTTGACGGGAGCTATAAGGGTGTCTTATCTTCTAACAATGATGGTTCAATACGGTCAACAAGATTTTTAGGAAGACACTTCTTAGTGATTTCTATATTTTGGCTTTTGTAAGTAAGTTGTGTATAGAAAGTGCTGTTAATAGTTTTTTTGAATATAGCATATATTTTGCCCGGTGGTTTTGGTACGATGGAGCGTATATCTTCGCATAAAACACTATTTGGAATGTAGCAGTCATCTTTTTCAATCAAACCAAGACAGGCAGTGGTTGTGCCGGTAACTTTTTCGGTAAAAAGATCCAGATGAGGTCCGATATAGTTGCCAATCATTCTTGCTCTCGTATCAATGTACATGATCGTGTCGAGCACTTTTAATTTTAATTCCGTAGTATGGTTGTTTTTGAAAGAAAAGTCACGTTCGCTTAACCGGTTGTTTAATGCAAAACGATAGAAGTCATTAGCGTTTAATCCCTTTCTAAGATTAACACCAGTGAAATGTAAAAAATTATACGAACGGAATTTGACTTCAGTGTAGTTAGAATTGTTTTTTTCATCGCGATATACAAAAACAACCTGATTACCATCTAGGTATTTTTTATATGATTTAGCACATTTACTGATTATGTTGATTGCATCTGATTTGTCCATCCTGCTGTTCCTTATATAAGAGTGTATTGTTAAATTTAAAAGGAAGGTTCGTCTGCCTTAGCAGATGACACCTTCCTTTAGTGACTGATTTTTCTGTTGTCCGCCAACTGATCGGCACCCGAAGTCCGATAAGCAATGCTGGTTTTTCCGTTGCCAGCCAACTGTCCGGCACCCGAAGTCCGGAAAGAATTTCGGATTTAATGTGTCAGTCCACACGACAAGCATATAGCCTATCTACTAACTATAGTATACACAGATAACCCCAAATATGCAATGTTTTTTTAGTTAGCGCCCCTTGTCAAAAAAATATCAAAGTGGTACACTGTAACAACGAGGTGAAGGATCCAATGAGGCTATATTTTATACGACATGGACAAACAGACTGGAATATAGTGAAGCGCCTGCAGGGTGCCACGGATATTCCGTTAAATGAGAATGGGGAGGAGCTGGCGAGAAGAACCGGTGAAGGAATGAAGGACATTCCCTTTGATCTGATCTATACAAGCCCCTTAAAGAGGGCTTTTCGTACCGCAGAGCTTGTAAGAGGGAATAGAGATATTCCCATCATTTCGGATGACCGCCTTCGGGAAATCTGTTTCGGAGATTATGAGGGACTGATCAGTAAGTCGGAAGGTTACAATATTCCGGATCCGGAATTTTCCAATTTCTTTAAAAAACCGGAAAGCTATAAAACTCCTCCAAATGGGGAATCCATAGAGTCTCTTATCAAGAGAACCGGGGAGTTTCTGGAAGAATTAAAGTCCAAAGATGATTTGAAGGACAAAACGATTCTGATTTCCTCCCATGGTGCTGCTGTGAGAGCACTTTTAAGCAATATTGAACAATGTGACATTGCTCATTTCTGGGGAGCCGGGGTACATAAAAACTGCGGTATTTCTTTGGCAGAATTTAGAGATGGTAATTTTAAGCTTATCTGGGAAAATCATGTGTTTTATTAAGAAAGGATGGAAATAATCATGGGTACTGAAGAAAAATCTATGAAAAACAGTGTGGGCAGGATGAGCTTTGTAGCACTGGCTTTTCTGTTACAGGTTGTATGGTTTTTGATTTTGATCTTAAGATTGAACGAATATTCTGTAGTCATTTCCTTTTTGACAAGCATTTTAACATTAATTGTTGTAATTCGATTGTACAATAAGGGCATTCCCATGGGATTTAAGCTGCTTTGGATCATGGTGATTCTGGCATTTCCGGTACTGGGACTCTCCCTGTACCTGATGCTTGGTCGCTCGGATATTACAAAAGGAATGCGTCTTCGTCTGGAGAAGATTGACAGTGGATTGGAGCATTGGCTTTGTCAGGATGAGAAAACCATGGAGCAGCTTCGGAAGGAAAACATTTCCGTTGCCAATCAGATGAATTATGTGAGCCGATATGCTAAATATCCGGTGTATCAGAATACGGATGTGGAGTTTTTTAAGGATGCCTCCGATGGATTTGAAGAACAGCTTCGGGAGCTTGCCAAAGCTGAAAAATTTATTTTTATGGAATACCATGCCATCGAGGATGCCGAAAGCTTTGGAAGAATGAAGAAAATACTGGCAGAAAAAGCAAGGCAGGGCGTGAATGTACGTGTGCTTTATGATGATGTGGGAAGCGTGGGCTTTATTGATTCGAAGTTTGTGAAGCGAATGGAGGCTCTCGGGATTTCCTGTCGTATTTTTAATCCTCTGATTCCGGTTGTTAACATTTTTATGAATAACCGGGATCACCGCAAGATCACGGTCATTGACGGCAAGGTGGGATTTACCGGCGGATACAATCTGGCAAATAAATATTTTAATCTGGAGCACCCCTATGGTCACTGGAAAGATACCGGCATCAAACTGACCGGAGATGCAGTCAGAAATCTTACCTTCATGTTTCTGGAAATGTGGAATGCCATGTCCAAAGATCCACTGGAAGATACTACGATGTTCTTCCCGGAGGTTTCTTATAAAGCGATAGAGCACTGCTACGTGCAGCCTTACGGGGACACTCCTCTGGATGATGAGCTGGTGGGAGAAAATGTATACATGAATGTGGTGAAAATGGCGAAAAACTATGTATACTTTACGACACCTTACCTGATCATCAGTGATGAGATGAAGCGGGAGCTGATCATGGCAGTAAAACGAGGTGTGGATGTTCGGATCATCACTCCGGGAATCCCGGATAAGAAGGCAGTTTATGAGGTGACCCGCTCTAATTATGACCATCTGGTTGCCGGAGGTGTGCGTATTTATGAGTATACACCGGGTTTCATTCATTGTAAGGAATGTATTTGTGACGATGAGCTGGCAGTGATCGGAACCATCAATATGGATTACAGAAGTCTTTACCTTCATTTTGAAAATGGGGTGCTCATGTACCAGTGCCAGGCTGTGAAGGATATGAAAAAGGATTATGAGGAAACATTAAAGGTTTCCAGGGAAGTGACAGAAGATTACAAGAAGGTGCAGCCTGTGATGGTTCGTGTAAAACGTGGGCTGCTGAGATTATTTGCACCGCTGTTATAACAGTTTACATGGATTTTATTCGCACATGGAGGGGACTGAGCAGATCCATGGATTTTATTCACAGTCGGAAGGATTTGAAAAATATGGAGGTGGAATCAGGAATATAATGAGATATAGAGTGAAAACATTCATGAGTAATAAACAACTCCTGATTTTGTTGATTTTTTCTCTTCTCCTGACGGGATGTAGTGGGAAAATAACAGATAATTCTTCAAAAGATTCCTCTTTGCTGAAAATCACAGCATTTTCCGTAGGAAAAGCGGATTCCATTCTCATACAGCAGGAAGATCATTCTATTTTGATCGATGCCGGCGAGAAAGAGGATGGAGAAAAGATATTAGAGGAGCTGTCAGAGAGAAAGATTGATTCGCTAGATTATCTGATCATCACCCATTATGATAAGGATCATGTGGGAAGTGCCGCAGAAATTTTGCAAAATATACCGGTAGAGACGGTTCTATGCCCGGATTATGAGGGAACCAGGGAAGAATACTTCGCGTTTTTGCAGGAGACTCAGAAGAACCAAAATTCTTCTTATGTAACGGAGATCACGGAGATTGATTTAGGGGAAATGGATCTCACCATTTATCCGGCGGAGAATCCTAAGCAGTACATGGAGACAGATCAGGAATACGATAACGACCTGTCTTTAGTATGCAGTCTTTCCTATGGGGAAAAAAGCTTTTTATTTGCAGCAGATATTGAAAAGAAACGAACCAATCAGATGCTGGAGGAAGGAATTTTGGGAGACTATGACTGGATTAAAATTCCACACCATGGAAATTATCGGAAGTCCCTGAAAAATTTACTGGAAACCATCCACCCAAAGTTTGCAGTCATCTCTACATCTATAGAGGAACCTGCGGAAGACAAAATGATCCAGCTTATGGAAGACCAATCTATTGAATATAAAATTACCTATGACAGTGATGTGGTAACTTATTGTGACGGTTCTCGGATCTGGATGGAGTAAAAGTATAAAAGAAGCCCGACTTGGGCTTCTTTTTTTATCACGCTTCATTCATTTCGCCGCGAAGATTGGTTTCCATTAAAAGCTTTATTCTCTCTGTGTCATAGCCACAGCTGAAAAGGTAGTACAATTTTGCAATAGCCGCTTCTGTGGTCATATCGCTGGCAGACACTGCACCGGACTCTACCAGGGCATTGCTGGTGGCGTAGGTGCCGAGGGTCGTACCGCCTCGCTGACATTGAGAGGTTACTGTGATAATGGTTCCGTTTTTTGCGGATTTTCGAATACCTTCTACCAGAGCTTTATTATTGGTAGGAATGTTTCCGCTGCCAAAAGCTTCCAATACAACTGCTTTTAAATTGCTGTTGATGATGCCTTCAAACAGGTCAAACTGAAATCCCGGAAACAGCTTTAATACACCGATAGGGCAGGAGCTTAGCTGTGTCAGATGAAAGGTCTTTGGTCTGCTCGGCAGAGCCATGGCATTTTCATTGTAGCAGATATCGATGCGGACCTCAGCCAATGGCGGGTAGTCCGGGGAATCAAAGGCCTGAAGCTCCTTGGATGCAATTTTTGTAGAACGGTTTGCCCGAAAAAGCTTTCCGCCAAAATACACACAGACTTCTTTTACCACACCTTCTCCTGCAATGATGACAGAGTTGATCAGGTTGTCCCGTCCATCACTTCGAAGCTCACAAAGAGGAATCTGGGCACCGGTAAAAATGACCGGTTTATTTAATCCTTCCAGCATAAAGGAAAGTGCAGAAGCGGTATAGGACATGGTATCAGTTCCGTGAAGAACTACAAATCCGTCATAATCCTCATATCTATCGGAAATCTCTTTTCCAATGTTATTCCACTCATCAATGGCAATATTTGAAGAATCCAAAAGTGGGTCAAACTCCACTACATCCCATGACGGAAGGGCAGGGCTCTTCATCTGGTGAATCTCCTTTAACAATTCAGAAAAATAATTTTTCTTCGGGGCATAGCCACATTCTGTGGGAACCATTCCAATGGTGCCGCCGGTATATAAAATACAGACTCTTTTGTCAGAACTCATGCGTACCTCCATCATGTTTAAACTAATTCCTGCCGATTATACCATGGACTAAGAATTTTGGAAACATATTAATGTTGTTTGTTTTTTGAAATGTACTAACTTGTTCTGAATTTTTTTAACTCACAGCCTGAGGGGCAAGGGTTGTACCACGCAGCGTTAAGCGGAAGAGCCCGAAAATCCAGTCTTAGTATCACTCCGCGAAGCAGGCTCTCCTGCGAGTGGTTAGTGATACTTAGACTTAGTTGAGGGGGATGGAGCCTGAGAAGTGGGGGAACCCTTGCCCCTTAGGCGTAAGTTGAGCGAGAAAAATAAAATGACATCTGGAAAATTCCTCTCGTTGATTTTGAAAACCCGATGTGCTATAGTATTTTAGGTGTTTTTTGTCAACATATGACAGGAAATCAGCTAAAACAAAAGTATAAATACACTGAAATCCTGTGAGATCCATGCAGTTTCACAGGTGTGAACAATCATCAGAATGGAGTATTTAATTATGAATGCAAATGAAACAAAAAGACAATATGAGTACATGGAAAAAGCGAAGAGCTATGTAAAAGCGAAGTCGGAAGAACTGGGACGTCCACTGACCT
Organism: uncultured Lachnoclostridium sp.; assembly: GCA_945786935.1. Classification (GTDB taxonomy): domain Bacteria; phylum Bacillota; class Clostridia; order Lachnospirales; family Lachnospiraceae; genus HGM12587. The sequence continues at coordinate 758 of CALZFY010000048.1, read as the reverse complement.
ACTGTGTAACGACCTTTGGGTGTCAGATGAATGCCAGAGACAGTGAAAAGCTTACCGGCATCTTAGAGGAAATCGGATATGTGCCGGCAGCAGATGAAAGAGCAGATTTTGTCATTTACAATACCTGTACGGTACGTGAAAATGCAAATTTGCGTGTATACGGAAGACTTGGTGTCCTTCACGGCTATAAAAAGAAAAATCCTGCAATGACCATTGCACTTTGCGGATGTATGATGCAGGAGCCGGAAGTGGTTGAAAAGCTGAAAAAGAGCTATCGCTTTGTAGATATTATTTTTGGAACCCACAATATTTTCAAATTTGCGGAGCTGATCGTTAGAAACTTTGAAGAAAAGGGCATGGTAATCGATATTTGGAAGGATACGAAAGAAATCGTGGAAGACCTTCCGGTAGAGAGAAAATATTCTTTTAAATCCGGTGTCAATATTATGTTTGGCTGCAACAATTTCTGCAGCTACTGTATCGTACCTTATGTGCGTGGCAGGGAAAGAAGCCGTAACCCGGAGGATATCATTGCCGAAATCAAAAATCTGGTGGCTGACGGTGTGGTGGAAGTGATGCTTCTTGGACAGAATGTAAACTCCTACGGCAAAAATCTGGAAAATCCAATGACCTTTGCAAAACTGCTTACAGAAATCGAAAAGATTGAAGGTTTGGAAAGAATCCGTTTCATGACTTCCCATCCAAAGGATCTGTCGGACGAGCTCATTGAAGTCATGGCAAATTCCAAAAAGATCTGT
>CALZFY010000047.1:0-19274 GCA_945786935.1 uncultured Lachnoclostridium sp. | reverse complement strand
GTAGAAATTGCACGTAAGGAAGGGGCTTCTGCAATCTGCCATGGTGCAACAGGTAAAGGAAATGACCAGATTCGTTTTGAACTTGGCATTAAAGCTTTAGCTCCGGACTTAAAGATCATCGCTCCATGGCGTATGACAGATGTTTGGACCATGCAGTCCCGTGAAGATGAGATCGAATACTGCAAACAGCATGGCATTGACTTACCATTCTCAGCAAACTCCAGCTACAGCCGTGACCGTAACCTCTGGCACATCAGCCATGAAGGTCTGGAATTAGAAGATCCTGCACAGGAGCCAAATTACGATCATCTTCTTGTACTTGGTGTTTCTCCGGAAAAAGCTCCGGATGAAGCAGAATATGTGACTATGACTTTTGAAGCCGGTGTTCCAAAAACATTAAACGGAAAAGAAATGAAGGTTTCTGAGATCATTACGGAATTAAACAAGCTTGGCGGAAAACACGGTATCGGAATCGTGGATATCGTAGAAAACCGTGTAGTTGGTATGAAATCCCGTGGTGTGTATGAAACACCGGGCGGAACGATCCTGATGGAAGCTCATCAGCAGTTAGAGGAGCTTGTTCTCGACCGTGCTACCATGGAAGTAAAAAAAGATATGGGCAACAAATTTGCTCAGATCGTATACGAAGGAAAATGGTTCACACCACTTCGTGAAGCAATTCAGGCATTTGTGGAGAGTACACAAAAATATGTAACCGGCGAAGTAAAATTCAAGCTTTACAAAGGCAACATCATCAAAGCCGGAACTACCTCTCCATACAGCTTATACAGCGAATCCTTAGCATCCTTCACAACAGGTGACTTATACGATCACCATGATGCAAGCGGATTTATCACCTTATTCGGTCTGCCATTAAAGGTACGTGCATTAAAAATGCAGGAAGTAGAAAACAATAAATAAATATAAGAACCCTATAGGCAGGATAAGACATTCTGCTTATAGGGTATTTTTTTCACAAAAATAGGAATCTCTTTCGAGATTCCCACATCATTTTGATTATTCCAAACCATTTGCATACTCTGTAATTGCAGTCGTATCAACGGTCACTTCCGGACCTTCTGCATTCTGAATTGACACTACTGCTGAGTATCCGATCCATACAGCAAGAACCGCTGCTACCACACCAACACCAATCTTTGTCATCAGTGCTTTCTGTTTCTGCTTCTTTGCGATTTCTTTTCTGTTTTTCTTTGTCTCTTTATACTGATTTACTTTTTCCTGGCTCATTATTTAACTCCTCACCTATTTGTTCGTTACTGTTCCCTGCATGACTGGCTGCATATATGCAGTATACCACAAATCTGTGAAAAATCCATGTTTTTTTACACAACGTATCTGGAAGGTACTGAACAGTTACTAAACAACCATAATAATTCCGCCATCACTTGCATACATACTGCTGATACCTCTGGTATCTAAGATGATCACGTCCTTTACCGGCATGCGTTTTAGAATCTCTTCCTTTGCCATCTGTGCTCTTTCCGGACAGTTACAGTGGGAAATAGCCACGATCTTCTCTTCCGGATTTGTTGCTTCTTCTACAAGATAATCGATCATCTTTAACACAGCACGATTGATTCCACGAGTCTGGGAAATCTGCTGGATCTGGCCTTCCGGTGTAGAACCCATAACAGGTTTGATATTCAGTGCATTTGCCACAAATGCCTTTAAGTTGCTTAAACGGCCATTCTTACGGAGTACTTCCAGTGTTTCCAGTACGAAATACGTATGCTGTTCATTTTTGTAAGCCTCCACAGTTTCTACTGTCTCTTCAAAGGACATCCCTTTTGCTTCACATTCCTCAATTTTTAATGCAAGAAGAGTCTCTCCGATGGAAGCAGAACAGGAATCAAATACATGGATCTTCTTCTCACCGTACTCTTCGTGATAAAGATTCTTTCCAAGCACTGCACTGTTATAGGAACCGCTTAAATTTCCTGACAGGGTCACTGCATAGACGTGGTCTGCATCACAGCGGTAAGCCTCCATATATCTTTCCGGTGAAGGACAGGAAGACTTCGGACAATTAGGACTTTCCGCCACCTTCTTTAAGAAATCTGCCTGATCAAAAGTTTCATCGTCTACTATTAAATACTCATCTATCTGCATGGATAACGGAATGCTTTCAAAATGCTCATCATTTTTACATCTTTCCGGTAATTCTCCACAGCTGTCAACAATTATTTTATAACTCATAACGTCTCCTTATCATCATGGTAACTGTTCATTAGTAATAGCATAACATACTACCCGATACTTTTTCAAGTGGTTTTTAAAACTACGTTGAACCTTTTTCATTTTCACGATATACTAAAGAATAATTTTATGTAACTAGTATCTGGAAGGTACTGAACAGATACATTTATAGGAGAATTTATATGATCGCACTACAAATTCAGGAAATCAAAAGCTTTATGAATAAGCTTCTTCTGTCTCAGACCTTTGACAACTTTCTTCTGGTGGAAGGCCATATCACTACCTACAACACCTTTCACATCGACGGAAGACTCCAAAAAGACTTTTTTACAGCGCAGGAAATTGAGGAAGGAAATCTTACCCACAGGACCTTTTCTCTCTGGAAGGAGATTCGTCCTTTCTGTTTGGAGTTAATTAAGGGGAAAAAGACGCCTCTTGGCTTTCGTTTCACCTTCCAGCTGTCTGAGGAAAATACAAAAAAACTTTTAAGTGTCTCCGGCATTACATCACTAACCCCGGAAAATGTGTCCGGACTGCTTTTCAATGTCCGATACGACCATAACGGGTTATCCTGTATTACTGCTACCAATTTAAACTTATTTACCCTGGACAAATCCCTGGAACATGCCTGGGATGACATGGTAAAACGCTTCTTAAAACAGCAGGAGATCAGCTTTTTATAAGCTGACCTCCCTTTTTTGTGCATTTATTTTGTAAGCAGCATCATGATCTGATTGCTTCTTGCAATAAATTTTGTCATTGCTTCCGGAGCAAGCGGTTTATGGCTGATCATAGCAAGATCGTAGAGCTGTTCGCAGAACATTGGTGTATTCTCGGCATCTTTATTTGCCAAAACATACTGAACGAGCTTGTTGTTGGCATTTAATACCAGTGTTTCGTCACCGCCGAACATGGACGGATCCATGCCTGCCATGCCATACATTTTCATCATTTCCTGCATACGTCTGCTTTCTTCGGAAAGAGTTACCATGGAAGAAACTTCTTCATTTTTCAGTTTTTCCACCTTCACCTGAAGCTTTTCATTGTTCAGTGCTTTTCTGAAAAGTTCTGTGAGGGCATCGGTTGTCTCTTTCATTTCCTCTTCGGACACAGTTTCCTTAAAATCATCTGTCAGGTCTGCGTCGATTCTCTGGAAATGCACCTTTTCGTTGAGACGTTCCACATGAGTTACAAAAGGAGAATCAATGTTGTGTTTTAAGATCACTGCATTTTTACCTTCTGCACGGAACATATTGATGTACTGGCTCTGCTGGATCTCATCTGTTACATAGAAAATCGTTGTCGGTTTCTTTTCTTCCTCTTTGTCCTCCTTGCCTTCTTCTACGACCTCAGCTTCCGGCTCTTCCGGAAGAAGATCCTTCAGGGTCAGATATTTTCCATCAATATCTTTATAAAGGATATAATCCATCATCTTGTTAGAGAATTTATCATCCTTAATACATCCGAATTTGATGAATGGGTTGATATCATCCCAGTATTTTTCGTAATCTTCCCTCTGGGTCTTGCACATGCCGCTTAGACGGTCTGCAACCTTCTTGGTAATGTAATCAGAAATCTTCTTTACAAAACCGTCATTTTGTAACGCACTACGGGATACATTCAGCGGAAGATCCGGACAGTCAATGACACCCTTTAAGAGCATTAAGAATTCCGGAATCACCTCTTTGATGTTATCGGCAATGAATACCTGATTGTTGTAAAGCTTGATGGTTCCTTCAATGGAATCATACTCTGTATTGATCTTCGGGAAATATAAAATACCCTTTAAGTTAAACGGATAATCCATGTTTAAGTGAATCCAGAACAGCGGCTCCTTGTAATCATGGAATACCTTGCGGTAGAAATCCAGATACTGTTCTTTTTCGCATTCATTTGGATGCTTTGTCCAAAGGGGCTCTGTATCACTTAAGGAAACCGGCATCTGTTTTTTCGGTTTTTCTTCCTTTTCTTCCTTTTCTTCCCCTTCTTTCGTTTCTTCACCCTCTGTGGTTGTTTCTTCTGCCGGAGACTCAGCTGTTTCTTCCTCTTCTTCTACATCGAAGGCTCCTACTTCTTCTCCTTCTTTGAAAAGGAAAATTTCTGTTGGCATGAAGGAACAATATTTCTCAATAACTTCTCTTGCACGGTATTCGTTGGCAAATTCCAGGCTCTCTTCATTTAAGAACAAAGTGATGGTAGTACCAACCTCTGCTTTGGTACCTTCTGTCATGGAATATTCTGTTCCGCCGTCACATTCCCAGTGAACCGGTTTTGCACCTTCTTTATAAGACAGGGTATCAATGTGTACTTCATCTGCTACCATAAATGCAGAGTAGAAACCAAGTCCGAAATGACCGATGATCTGATCCTCGTTTGTTTTGTCTTTGTATTTTGCAAGGAAATCTGTAGCTCCGGAGAATGCGATCTGATTAATATATTCTTCTACCTCATCCGCATCCATACCAAGACCGGTATCCACAAATTTCAATGTCTTTTCTTCCGGATTTACCAGAACCAGAATTCTGTTTTTGTGGTCTTCCGGGAACGTATACTCTCCCATCATTTCCAGCTTCTTTAACTTTGTAATGGCATCACAGCCATTGGAGATCAATTCTCTAAAGAAAATGTCGTGATCGGAATATAACCACTTTTTAATGATGGGGAAAATATTCTCGCTGTTGATTGATAAACTTCCATGTTTTTCACTCATGTTAAATTTCCTTCTTTCTATAATCTTCTATCTGATTTCATATCTGTCCAGTGCCTTCCAGATAAGAAGCAAAAATGTATGCAAAATTTGCTTCGCAAATGGATATTACTGACTGTCTGAAAAGTATTTTAATCTCCTCTACAGGAAAAGTCAATACAAAATTAGCACTCAAATAGATTGAGTGCTAATAATTTTATGAAAATTATAAAGAATCTATAAATTCAAGTATGCAATTTTATAAAAAGAATAGAGAGACACCACTGCAATGGCTACAATCAATGAGCGTACCAGCTTATGTTCCTCCACTTCCTTATATAAGGCCATCTGGCAGGCCAGCGCCGGCAATGCAGGAAACAAATATCTTCCCTGAGGCTGAAAATCCACAAAATAGGCGTTATAAATGGTCAGAAGATACATGAGCCCCATCATGCCCCACATGGTCCAGTAGATCAGTCGTTTTGGCAGGACAGGATACCCCAAAGCCTTCTCTTTTCTTATATTCCGGTGAGTCAGTACTCCAACCGTACCCAATAAGAAAATATATAAAACTGCCATAAGACTGTAATACCATTCCTTTGCCCGAAGGCTGTAAATTCCGTAATAGCCAAAATAGTTGGTAAAAAGCTCCCGGTTAAAATGCCAGTCTTTGAAAAACGACTTCAATGTCACGCCCTTTTCAAAAAGAAGGGTGGATTTTGCCTGCTCCAGTGCCGGTGTGGAAGGCTTATATTCCGTCCATGCAGTCTCTTCCATGACCTGAGCAACTGCTTCCCCTTTATGTAATCCATAATAACCAAGATCCGGCAATGAGCGAATCGCTACCAGGGTAAATGCAACAGCCAAAAGACACAGATATTTTCCAAAGAGCTTCTTTCTCTCTGTTTTTTCTGCAAAAATCAGCCGATATAAGAGAAGCAGGAAAATTGTCACCAGTACTACATAAAACGTCTTTTTCGCCATCAAAAGATTTGCAAACACAAATCCATTCCAAAGGAATGCAGGAATCTTTTTTTTCGTAAAAGGCTCTTTTATCAGCCGATTGAGGCTGCTGTCCTTCGATAAGATCTCATAAGCTGCAAACACCGCAAAAAGATAATCGTATGCATCGGAGGTAGCATAGGAAAACAGATACCAAAGCTGAGGCGTTGCAAAAAACAGGATGGTTAGATACCTATCCTTCTTGATATTTTTTAAGACAAAACAGCCCAATATAGCAATCATTGCCATTCCTAATGCTCGAAATGACATCGCAAATCCACATAGATTTGCAAAATATCCTGCCAGCGGATAATAGAGATTGATTTCCGAAAGACGGGTCATTCCATAACCGGAAACAGTCTCTGCTACAAATGGACTTCTCACATCCGGCTGAATCCAATGGGTGCGGTAATAATCAATTGCCGCCCTGGTCTGCATTTCATCAGGATGTACGGTACCGCCATAGGCACTGTGAAAAGCAATCCCCCAGGCAAGCAAAATGCTGACCATCCCTACAATTCCAAGCACAGCATCTAAGACATTACCATACGAATGATCATTCCTTAAATCCAGAATTTGAAACAGATACCAATACAGGAAAGTCCAGATCAGACCATAAAATAAGAAGTTTAAAATGCTCATTACCGATGATATATTGGATATTTTCTCATGAAGGCTCTCTGAAATGAGAAGCCGGGGATTATCATTTTCTGTCATAATATTCACTCCCGGATCCTCTACCTCAAGCCGCCTGATTCCATCATTCGCAGAAAACACCTGAATGATATCCGCTGGTGACAGATGACACACCAGGTATCCATAAACTCTGATGTCTATACTTTCCAGATAAAGCTCCTCATAGGTATCGTAGTGAATCGGTGCAATTCCTGTAAAATCCGATCCCCAGAAATACAGATCTCCGGCTGTGTCTACAACCTCCGCCTGTGCAAGAAGCTCATCACCCCGGTATACGGATACAAAGGCCTCTCCCACCGGATCATAGGCATAATTCAGTGTAATATGGGTATAGACCTTTCTGCCTGCAAAAAGAAATAATACAAAACAAAGAATGAGTCCTATGAAATATATTTTTGAAAAATGTAATTTGTTTTTCAAAGCAATTGCCTTTCTTATATGTTTTTACTTGTAAAACCGTAGTCATATTGTACCATAAAAACAGATGGTGGTCAAAAAGTGTAAACAAATGGAAACACAAAAAAATACGGTAAATACGGCATTTCTGCCATATTTACCGTTTATAAAAGTCGTGCGGGAAAAGGGACTTGAACCCTCACGTCGTTGCCAACACTAGATCCTTAGTCTAGCCTGTCTGCCAATTCCAGCATTCCCGCGAACAAATGATATATTAGCAGATAGCATGGAAAATGTCAATAAAATTTTCAAAGTTTCCAAAATTCGTTGTCTTCGCTTTTTTTCAGCACCTGATATAGTTCCCGGATGACGCAGTTTCCTTCTCTGGAATCTGCCGTCACACAAACGCCGGTGGTATTTGCCCATGATAGAGCGAGCTTTTGCTCATCTACATTCACCCTGCATAAAAATGGAGTTTCCGAAAGTTCGCTATCCCGCCCTCCCGAAATACTCATGACGATACTAAACAGCAAGGAAGATGACTTTTTGTTATCTTCTGCAAAGCGTCCCCTGAAATAGTTTTTCATAAATATTTTCATGCGATAATAGTTCTTTTCATCAAGCTTTGAATTTCTGATAGAGTTAATCCCTTCATGGGTCGTATAGAATCTCCAGTCGTTTTCCATGGCACACCCTCGCTTTTTTTCATCCAGGATACCTGTTACGTGAATTAAAAACAGTCACCTTGCCTGTTTCGTATCTGGAAGGTGCTGAATAATTATCCTGTTTCACTTATTAGATATCTATGGTAATAAAAAAGTTTAAAAATAATGCACCTAAATTTATTAAGTTTCTCTTAAATCAGTAACATCCTTTCGTAACTACCATGCTGTTAAATAATTATTTTTTGAGGGAATCAAATAGACGTGTTGCAGAGATTTCTTTTTTTGTTTCCAACAAAAAATCCCTTGATCACTCAAGGGATTTTATGCGGAAGAAGGGACTTGAACCCTCACGAGCGTAGCGCTCACAAGAACCTGAATCTTGCTCGTCTGCCAATTCCGACACTTCCGCACAGCTGTTTTCAACTGACAAAGCATATTGTACATGGTCAGGTTTAAAAAGTCAAGAATAAATTTTCAAAAAAACAAAAAAAACGAAATGTTTTTTCTCAAAAAGGATTTGACAAATTTTACTTTTTCTGATAACATATCATTTGTTCGCGGGAATGCTGGAATTGGCAGACAGGCTAGACTAAGGATCTAGTGTTGGCAACGACGTGAGGGTTCAAGTCCCTTTTCCCGCACGATATGTTGAGCGATAAACGTAACGAAAAAGTTGTGTTTATCGCTTTTTTTCTGTCAAAATTCATAAAGACGGGGCGTAAAAATGTTTACACTTTTTTACACCCCGTATAGAAAACCTGTTGATTAAATTTTCATCAGCTGAATCAGCAACAGCCATGCTAATCCATAATATGAAACGACTGCCACCAGGTCATTAATAGTTGTAATGAGTGGCCCGGAAGCTACAGCCGGGTCTATATGCAGCTTATGGAAAAACATGGGGACAGTAGTTCCAACCATGCTGGAAATCACCATAGCTGCCAGCAGGGCAATTCCCACACATCCGGATACCAGAAAAGCAAAGGTCAGATCATATCTTTTAAAGATCCACACATATAGACCAATAAACAAAAATGACATCACGCCCAACAACAGCCCATTACAAAATCCAACCTTCAGTTCTTTGACGATCAACTGCAGTTTCTGACTCGCCTTTAACTGCTCATCCATCAACACTCGAATGGTGACCGCCAGTGACTGGGTTCCTACATTTCCCGCCATATCAAGAATAAGTGACTGGAAACAGACAATGATCGCCACTTCTGCCACAACCTTCTCAAACATTCCTACCACAGTAGAAACTACAATTCCAAGCAAAAGCAAAACGACAAGCCAGGGAAGCCTCTTTTTCATGCTTTCTCCTAATGGCTCCTGTAAATCTTCTTCTGCTGCCAGACCAGCCAGCTTTGCATAATCATCCCCCATTTCTTCATCCACAGCTTCAATGATATCCTGAGCTGTGATAACACCCAGAATCTGATCCTGATCATTTAAGACCGGGATAGAATCTTCCGCATAATCTTTTATTTTTTCCAGACAGTCAGATACCTTTTCGTGATCCCGTACAAAAGGATAGGCATTACTGATCAGGGACTGTAAGTCCGTATGTTCCCTTGCAATGATCAGATCCTTCAGATCCATGGCACCGTAAAAGCTTCCATCCTCATTGCAAAAATAAATCGTCTGAATATTGTCATTTTCCTCTGCCTGAGCCAAAAGTTCTTTCATGGCCTGTCTTACGCTTGGTCTTCCTTTGATCAAAATGAAATTCGTAGTCATCTTACTGCCGATTTCATCCTCATCATAAGAGCGAATCAAACGAATATCTCTGCTGCTTTCGGCATCCATCAGACTGACCAGCTTTTCCTGAAGCTTTTCGTCAATATCATCCAGAACATCTACGGCATCATCTGAGTCCATTTCCTGCACGATTCCGGCTGCGTGCTCCGGCTCCAGTTCTTCTAAATAAGAACCTGCGTCATCCAAATAGGCAAAAATCTCTGCCAAACGTTCTTTTCCCAAGGCCCGATACAGCTTTTCTCGCTCTTCCGGTGTCAGTAACTCCAGTGCTTCCGCTATATCATTTTCATGGTATTTTTCCAGCTTTTCTTTCAGCTCTTCTGCAGGATTCCGGCGAATCAGTCCTACGATTTCCTTTACATACTCTCCATTCCAGTCATACATTTTTTCCATCCTGTTTTCCTCCTTTTTCAGTTCTTCTGTTACTGCTCACTTTGAACCAGTAACCACAAAAATCCATGTATCATTTTGCTTCGCAAATAAAGTTTTATACCTGAAAAAGGGCATAAAAATTCCATCCTATGCGATCCAAAGACACACAGATATCTGCTGTGAAATCGATTCTCACACACGATGGAAAATTCTATGATATATAATAGAAAATATTCTAAATGGACGTTCTATGATGATAAATGAGAAAACGCAAACGGTACTGAAGCAGAATAAACCGTTACACGCAAACAGAACAGAGCTGCTGCTCTGTTTTCGTCCAATAATCTTCCATCGCTGTTATTTATTCGACTACAACTATCACAGCCGTCCATTCTGTTCACCTCCTGTGTTTCATCTTATAAAATACGAATCACTTCGTTCTTTTATCCTACCATGAAAGCTTTTCTGCTGTCTACTTCCAAAATTTCGGATTTACTTACATTTGTTTAGAAGTAAACAAACTCCTCTGCCGCTGCTCCTGTACGGGCAATATCCCTTGCATGAAGCACGACACCTTCACCTTCATATTCTTCCCGTTCCTCAATGGTAATATCTGCCGTCAGTATGATCCAGTCCCTTGTCTGATATTTGGATGCATCCACCCCATCACAAATATATCCGATAAAGGCCGTATCATCCGCACAGCAGGTCATAGCCATACGTCCCGGTACAAACTGATTCTTTGGCATTCCTTTAGGCTTATAGATCATACCCTTGAATTTAACCGTCTTGCCATCATATTTTTCCGGGTGATCCATGGCATCAATGTACCAGATTCCATAGTCCTCCTCCGCAATTTCAATGATCGGTGCATCCACATCAAAGGGCATTTCTTCTTCAAATTCAAAAGGCTCTCCGTTTTCTTTTTCAAAAGCCACCTGAGCTCTTGGATTCACCGCGCGGATATTCCTCTTGTAGCTGGCAGCCGCTGTACCTTCCTGACACCGGTTAAAAATCACCAGATCAGATTCTCTGCACATATCCATGAACTGAGACTTCATATTCTGCATATACACATCAAAAGTAGTTGCATCCACCATGGTTACCTGTTGTGCACGAAACCATCCACGAGGCTTTTTCACAGTATTCAAAAGCTCCATGCCCCACATTCCGTTATATTCCAAAAGAATCTGGCTTGGTTTATATTTTCTTTGTGCTTCCTTCAAAAAATCCTCTGTAAAGTCTTCTTTGCTTTCGCAATATACAAGCTGCGCTCCATGATCTTTCAGGAATTCTTCATCATATTCTTCCATGCCCTCTTCGCAGGCAATGACCAGAGTATCTTCCCCGTCAGAAAAATATTCATCTCCGACAGTATCCAGTGCAAACACTGTTTTCCCGCTCTCCAGAAATCCGTTGATCACAAAGACAGGGGTTCTCATTCCTAACATAATTTCCTCCTAATTACAGATGAAACAGTTTTGTCAGTTCCTCTTCATTTAACATGGAGCCGATGACACAGATCCTACCGGTATAGTCTGCTTCCCCATGGCGAAGCTCATATTCTTCCGGTACCATATCAAAATGTAACCAGCTGCCGTCTGTACAAGGCACAATACCCTTTGCACGTAAGATGATTCCGCAATCATCTTTATCAGAAAGTTCTTTTAAAATGTCACGAATTTCTTTTTCGGAATATTTTCTTGGAGTTTCCTTGCCCCAGCTTGAAAATACTTCATCAGCGTGATGATGGTGATGATTGTGGTCATGACAGCCACAGGTGCAGTTCTCATCATGTTCATGATGATGCTCGTGGTCGTGATCATGATGGTGGTCGTGATCGTGGTGATGGTCGTGACAACCGCAGGTACAATTTTCGTCATGCTCATGGTGATGCTCGTCATGCATATCAAGTGCAACGTGTTCCATGGCATTGACGATCACCTTACCATCAATTTCTTCCCATGGAGTTGTAATGATGGTCGCATGTTCATTCTTCTCTCTGATCTGTGCCACACATTTCTCCAGTTTGTCTTCCTTCATCTTCTGGGTACGGCTAATCACGATGGTTCCGGCATTTTCAATCTGGTTATTGAAAAATTCACCGAAGTTTTTCATATACATATTACATTTCTGTCCATCTACTACCGTTACAGAACTGTTCACCTTTTCTCCAACAGCTTCTACCGCTTTTACAACGTCAGAAAGTTTGCCCACACCTGACGGTTCAATAATCACACGGTCCGGGGCATATTTTTCCAGAACCTCTTTTAAGGCAGTGCCAAAATCTCCGACCAGGGAGCAGCAGATACATCCGGAGTTCATTTCCGTAATTTCAATTCCTGCTTCCTTCAAAAATCCGCCGTCAACACCGATTTCTCCAAATTCATTTTCAATCAGAACCAGCTTTTCTCCTGCAAAAGCTTCCTTTAAAAGCTTTTTGATCAGGGTAGTCTTTCCGGCTCCCAGGAATCCTGATACGATTTCAATCTTTGTCATATTCTCTTCCTTTCTATTGCAAAGAGGGAGCGTCTTACAACACTCCCCCACATCATTTCAAATATGATTATTTATTTAATGCTGCTTTTGCTGTTTCAGCTAATACTGTGAAAGCTGCTGCATCATTTACTGCTAAATCAGCAAGAACTTTTCTGTTCATTTCTACGCCAGCTGATTTTAAGCCGAACATAAATTTGCTGTATGATAAACCGTTCATTCTGGCTGCTGCATTGATACGAGCAATCCATAACTGTCTGAACTGACGTTTTCTTTCTTTTCTACCTGCGTAAGAGCTTGTTAATGCTCTCATTACGGACTGTTTTGCAACTCTGTACTGTTTAGAACGAGCGCCTCTATAACCTTTAGCGAGTTTTAATACTCTGTTGTGTTTTTTCTTTGCGTTTAAACCGCCTTTAATTCTAGCCATGTCTTTCTTTCCTCCTCAAATCTTATAAATAAGGTAAAATCTTCTTCATGTTCTTTACATTTGTAGCATCTACAGTTGTAGCCTTACGAAGATTACGTTTTCTCTTTGTGCTCTTCTTTGTTAAGATATGGCTTTTATAAGCTTTCATTCTCTTTAACTGACCTGATCCTGTTTTTTTGAAACGTTTTGCAGCTGCTCTGCTTGTTTTTACCTTTGGCATATGTTTAGTCCTCCTGTAATGTTTGCTTTTCTATATATTTTAACGTATCTGTTCAGTACCTTCCAGATACATTGGCTACTGAACAGTTACATGTTAACCTTTGTTAGCTCACTAACGTTTTTCAGTTAAAAACATTGACATGTTTCTACCTTCCAGCTTCGGCGCTTTTTCTACTACGGCAATGTCTTTCAGCTTTTCAGCAAATACATCTAAAATCTGCTTGCTGCTCTGCACATGAGCCATTTCGCGTCCGCGGAATCTCAGTGTTACTTTGACACGGTCGCCCTTGGAAATAAACTTTCTTGCATTGGCAACCTTGGTGTTCAAATCGTTTTCCTCAATGTTTGGAGAAAGACGGATTTCTTTGATTTCGATGGTTTTCTGTTTCTTTTTCGCTTCTTTTTCTTTTCTGGACTGCTCATAACGGTATTTGCCGTAATCAATAATCTTACATACCGGCGGCTTTGCGTTAGGAGAAATCTTCACCAGATCAAGCTCTGCCTCTCTTGCCATAGCCTGAGCTTCTTTAGAAGACACGATGCCGATCATTTCGCCATCTGCTCCGATCAGTCTTACTTCTTTGTCACGAATCTGTTCGTTAATCATTAAATCGCTAATTGTCTTGCACCTCCATGAGTCAAATACATTTGAAAAACCACGTAAAAAAAGATGAATAGTTCATCTATCCACCCATAATACTCATAAATAACACAATTCCCTCGAATTATTTATTAAATATTGAACCATGGTCACTCGCTTGTGCCTGGTGAGAGCGGATACTCTACTTTCTTTACCGAAGATATCTTATCACAACAGGATATTGCTGTCAACAGAAAAATATTCTTTTTTCAACTCTTTTTTCATGCCCCTTAAACTATGACGGCATAAGGGGCATGTTATCATTTTATCATCTGTTCTACTTCCTGCACACTGAGCTGAAGCCTTTTAGCCGCTTCAACCGGCGAAATCAGTCCATCCCGCAACAATTCTCTGTAAGTTTCCAGTTTACCTTTCTGAATCCCCATCAGATTGCCTTCCTTCCATCCATCTTCTCTTGCATATGCTAATTCTTTCCATTTCTGCATAAGCTCCACCCCCATCTTTTCCGAATCCTTAATTGTTTTTACTCTGTTGTGAATTACTTTGATTCTTTCGCTGTCGCTCTTTTCGGCAACCTCATCTGTTGTGGAATTGATGTAATCCATAAAGTCTAAGAATTCCCTACTAAATCCGGCCGGGTTCTTACCCTTGGTATTGATAAAGATCCTTTTAGCTCCGTCATTCAATCTTAAATCCGGAACTTCCTCGCAGTATTCCTGAAATGTATAGCGATACAGGTCATAACCGAAAATATCAAAAGGTGCGACCAAAATCGTCGTAACTTCATTCAGGCGATTAAAATCCTTAGTTCCGGGAGCCAGTAATGACACATCGATCTGTGCCGATTACATCCAGTCTGATTTGCCGAAGTGCCGGCGATACCCGAAGTTCTTTCTCCGTCTCAGGAGAATTTACCAAGGTAATCTCCTCTCCCATGATGATTTCTACCATGGCATTATACACCTCTTGATCCTCCGCTGTTTCATCGAACAGGAAACGTTCTGTCAGGTTCATGTTGTCCAGCGTAGTCTTCACCACTGTCGGAACAGTATCCTCACTATTCATTTCGACAACTACCGCTACAGTCTCTGTGGTTTCTTCCAGTTTATCAAAGATTTCTATCTTGATGTCTGTCCAACCTTCTGTTCCGTATGTGCACTATGAGATTCCTTTCACTGGAGGAATTTGCCGCCTATCCGGTGGCACTGTCACTTTCCGGTGCATTTTATGATAAAGAGCTTTTCTACAGCTATGAAGAATATGCAAAACATTTTCAGGCTACAAAAGATTTTGAAAAAACTCATCCCAATTACCGTTTAAAGATTGCAGAAACTCAGGTATTTCGAAATATTCAAATTCAGATCCATGAGGGGAAATGGGTTATGGTTTCCAAAGCAAAGGCACCTGTAATCCATTTTGTCATCCGGCATCCAAAAATGCTGGAGGCATTTGAAAACTTTACGGTTCCGTATATGGAAGCTTAAAATTAAATATTTTCATATTTCTGCTTTTCCGGGACAAACTATCATTGTAACTGCGATTGTATCTGTTCAGTATCTTCCAGAACTGTGGCTACTGAATAGTTACCTGCGATTACAATTTAATATCTGGAGGTAATTATCATGAACGATCTTGGATGTACCGTAAAAACATGTGTCCACAACGAGAGTAAGCTTTGCTGTTTAAAGGAAATCGAGGTTTCAGGAAAAGGTGCCCTGAACTCTGATATGACCTGCTGCAGCTCCTTTGCCAAAGAGAGCGGCGCTGTGGCAAACGTCCTTCATGGGGAACCGGAACGTGCCACCGGCATCAAATGTGATGTAGAAAACTGCACCTACAATCATCATCACCTTTGTAGCGCAGAAGTGGTAGATATTACCGGTGCCAAGGCAACGAATGCCGGACAGACAGAATGCTCCACATTTAAGCAGAGATAATAAAAAACAACCGCTACCTTTTGACAGGTACCTTTCTTACCGGATGTCCGGTAGAGGAGGTGCCTGCCAGAGTGGCGGTTGTTTTTTTAATGTTTCTTTGTTGTCTTTCAGATACTACTCCCTACGCAGAAAATTCTGTCCTTAAACAATATTATCCTCAATGTGCGGACGAATGACAATGTCGTGGACACAGCCTTCTTCATTTTCGATGCAGGCTTTGACCATTTTAGCAACTGTCTCCGGTCTTAAGTAATTATGGTTTGGTATGGCACGGAAGTTTGTATCCACACCGCCCGGATAAACATTGCACACACCGATGTTTTCACTCTTGACTTCCTTTAAAAGGATCTTGCTGATGCCTTCCATAGCATCCTTGCTGGCACTATAGCTGCCTGTCATCGGGGAGTTGAATAAACAACAGCTGCTTAAAATGTTTACGATGAGGCCAGAGCCCTGTTTACTCATGACCGGATAGATTTCCTGAATCATTCCAAGGGAGCTGACGCAGTTTAATTCAAACATATAGCGCAGATCGCTTAAGTTGATCTCCGTTACCTTGTCCTTCTTTGTATTGGCGCCGGCATTATTTACAAGCACATCAATGGAATCCAACTTGCTTTTTACCTGCTCACAAAATTCATGACGTTTTGCATCATCTGTGATATCAAAACACTGGTGATATACACAGGCATCTCCCAACTGTTCTACAAGCTCCTTCATTTTCTGCTCACTTCTTCCGCAAAGTGCCAAATCATATTCCCTGGAAAGCAATAATGCAAGTGCTTTTCCAAGTCCATCTGTTGCTCCTGTAATTACTATCTTTTTTCTCATGACAATCTCCTGTTTTAATATAAATGCTACAATTCAGAATTAATTTTTTCTAAATTATAACATCTTTTCCGGTATTTGAAATCCTATATTTTCTCTCCGCACATAAATTTAGCACAGAGCTGTTACTCTGTGCTAAATACTGTGATATCAATCATTCACTTATTTGAAATATTTCACGCCGGATTCAAACAGTCTGAGATCCTGTTCTCCGTAAATGTTGATGGCTACGGAATCACCTCGGCGCTCGGAGTGTGCCATTTTACCAAGGACACGTCCGTCCGGACTTGTGATACCTTCGATGGCTGCATAGGAACCATTGATGTTCCATTCTTCATCCATGGAAGCATTTCCGTCTAAGTCTACATACTGGGTTGCAACTTGTCCGTTGGCAAAGAGCTTGTCAATCCATTCTTTACTTGCTACGAAACGGCCTTCACCATGAGAAGCCGGGTTACAGTATACACCACCAAGAGTTGCTTCCTGCAACCATGGGGATTTGTTTGTTACTACCTTTGTGTAAACCATCTTGGAAATATGACGTCCAATGGTGTTGTAGGTCAGAGTCGGTGAATCGCTTGTCTGTCCCACGATTTCGCCGTATGGTACAAGGCCAAGCTTGATCAGTGCCTGGAAACCGTTACAGATACCAAGTGCCAGACCGTCTCTTTCATTTAACAGCTTCATAACTGCTTCTTTCATCTTTTCATTTCTGAAGGCAGTTGCAAAGAATTTCGCAGATCCGTCCGGTTCGTCACCTGCGGAGAATCCACCCGGGAACATGATGATCTGAGACTGGTTGATCGCTTTTTCAAATTCATCTACAGATTCTCTGATGTCCTGTGCTGTTAAGTTCTTAAATACTTTAACAATGGTATCTGCCCCTGCTCTTTCAAATGCTTTCGCACTGTCAAATTCACAGTTGGTACCCGGGAATACAGGGATAAATACGGTTGGTTTTGCTACTTTATTCTTACATACATAGATGCTGTCTGCTTTGTAAAGCGGAGTTTCCACTGCTTCTTTGCCATCTACTGCAACCGTTGGGAATACATCTTCCAATGTACTCTTCCAAAGCGCTACTGCTTCTTCATGAGCGATTGTCACATTTCCGTAAGAGAAGTCTTTTTCTGTAACTTCACCAATCAGTGTGTACTGGATGGAGAGCTCTCCGACTTTTCCTTCCGGCACTTCTGCTACGATGCAGCCAAATCCAGGTGCAAATGCATCTCTTGGATCTACATTGTGTTCGATCTTTACACCCAGTCCGTTACCAAATGCCATCTTACTTACCGCAGAGATCACACCATGGGAATCTAAGGCGTAAGCAGAAACGATCTTACCTGCTTTGATATCTTCATGGAATTTACCATACTGATTCATCATATATCCGTAATCCGGAAGATCATATTCATTTCTTGGAACAGTCAGAAGGACTAATTTGTTGCCTGCCTTCTTTAATTCCGGAGTGATAATGGTCTTGTCGCTTGCCACATCTACTGCAAAGGATACCAGTGTTGGCGGAACATCGATATCATTGAAGGTTCCTGACATACTGTCCTTACCGCCAATGGATGGAAGTCCGAATCCCAGCTGTGCATCATAAGCACCAAGAAGTGCTGCAAATGGCTGGCTCCAACGATGTGGATCCTCTGTCATTCTGCGGAAGTATTCCTGGAAGGTGAAACGGATCTTACTGTAATCACCACCGGAAGCTACGATCTTCGCTACAGATTCTACCACTGCATAAATCGCACCGTGGTATGGGCTCCAGCTGGAAAGATATGGATCAAAACCATAGCTCATCATAGTAACAGTGTCTGTCTTTCCTTTTAATACCGGAAGCTTTGCAACCATGGTCTGTGTTTCTGTCAACTGATATTTACCGCCGTATGGCATAAATACGCTGCCGGCTCCGATGGAAGCGTCAAACATTTCCACAAGACCCTTCTGGGAACATACATTTAAGTCTTTTAATGTGTTTAACCATGCTTCTTTCACGTCTCCTACTTCTTTTCTTTCGAAGTATTTGCCTTCTTCACATGGCATATCTACTGCAACTGTTGTTTCCTGGTGTGCACCGTTGGTATCCAGGAATGCTCTGGAGATATTTACGATATCTTTTCCTCTCCACTGTAATACAAGACGCGGTTCTTCTGTAACTACTGCTACTTCTGTAGCCTCCAGGTTTTCTTCTGCAGCATATTTCATGAATTCTGCCACATCTTTTGGATCTACAACAACTGCCATACGTTCCTGAGATTCGGAAATCGCAATTTCAGTTCCGTCAAGGCCTGCATATTTTTTCGGTACTTTATCAAGATTTACCACAAGACCGTCTGCCAGCTCACCGATTGCTACGGAAACACCGCCGGCACCAAAGTCGTTACATTTCTTAATGAGCTTACTTACTTCTTCACGTCTGAACAGTCTCTGGATCTTACGTTCTGTCGGTGCATTACCTTTCTGTACTTCAGCGCCACAGGTCTCGATAGAGCTTTCTGTGTGTACTTTGGAGGAACCTGTTGCACCGCCGCAGCCGTCACGACCTGTGCGTCCGCCTAACAGGATGATGATGTCTCCCGGATCAGAGGTTTCACGAATCACTGCACGTCTTGGAGCAGCACCCATTACGGCACCGATTTCCATACGTTTTGCAACGTAATCCGGATGATAGATTTCTTTTACATAGCCTG
The DNA here is from genome assembly GCA_945786935.1 of uncultured Lachnoclostridium sp. Taxonomy (GTDB): domain Bacteria; phylum Bacillota; class Clostridia; order Lachnospirales; family Lachnospiraceae; genus HGM12587. Next base: position 272 of record CALZFY010000047.1, on the reverse strand, counting down.
TTGCAAGACCAATCTGGTTACCGTAAGAGCTGTAACCGTCAGCCGCACCTGTAACAAGCTTTCTCTGTGGTAATTTACCTTTCAGAGTTTCAGCCATGGATTTTGTAGGATCTGCGGCACCTGTCACACGCATTGCCTGATAAACATAAGTACGTCCTGACAATGGATCTCGGATCGCACCGCCAAGGCAGGTAGCAGCTCCACCGAAAGGTTCAATTTCTGTTGGATGGTTGTGTGTCTCATTTTTAAAGTTTACAAGCCACTCTTCTACT
>CALZFY010000046.1:0-20063 GCA_945786935.1 uncultured Lachnoclostridium sp. | reverse complement strand
AAAAAGACAGACCAGATCCCATACCCCGTGGTAGAGGATCATACTGATCAGGGCAAGAGCTCTGACATTGTCGATCCAGTAGATTCTTTTATCCTTTTGCTTCATGATATTGCTTCCCTGATACCTTTCTCATCAATTTCTTTCTCTCATACATGCGCTCATCGGCCAGTCTGAAAATTTCTTCGTACTCAGTGCCGTCTTCTCCATAGGATGCCATACCAAAGGAGATTGACAGCCTTACGCCATCTGTATCAGGAATCACGTAGCCCATCTGCTCTTCAAATCTTTTACACAGCAATCTCCGGTTTTCAAAATTCTCTCCCCGCAGGATTGCCACGTATTCATCCCCGCCAATTCTGAAAATATCGCAGTGCTGAAAAATAGTGGAAATATAAGATGCCGCCTCCACGATCAGTCTGTCTCCGATTTCATGGCCATAAGTATCGTTGGCATTTTTAAGCTTATTTAAATCCATAACAACCACTGCATAAGGGGAATCTTTTGCATCCCCCGCAACAGTAAGCTCGCTTACATATTCCAGGTAACAGGTCTTATTTTTCAATCCTGTCAGTCCATCCGTACGAACCATGTAATTCATACGGCTGATGTAGGTCTGGGTCGTCTGTGCCATGGTGGCAATACACTCAGACAATTCCTGTATCTCATCTGAGGTATGGCTGACATAGTTCTCTGACCAGTCTCCCTGAGCATATTTGCCTGTGATCTCCGTCAGCTTGTTCAGGGGATCTATGATCTTTGCAGTATTTTTGCTGATGATGATCAGAGTCACAACAAATGCCAGCAAAATGATGAAACTGCACCACAGCAACAAAGCATCACGACTTTCGTGGATTTCTCTAAGTGGTACACTGACCAGCAGCTTCATTCCATTGGCAAGCCCGTTACAACAGATGACAGAAACACTTCCATCGTTTTGCGTATATTCCAGAAGCGTGTTTGTATTATTTGTGGTCGATATATGATGATATAAGGTATCAGACAGCCTTTCCTTAGAAGCATTCCCATTTTGATCGGAATAAAACACAAGACGCTCTGACATATCTACCAGTGCAATCCTGCCGGATTCGTATACTTCCACTTCACCGGCTGTCTGCATAATGCTGTTAAAATCGATATCCATTCCTATGACACCCACAAAATCACCATTTTCCAGATAAAATGGCACGATATAGGATATCATAAAAACATCCAGATTCTGATTATAATACGGAGTCATCCATATAGGCTCACCGGATTTCTTCGGTTCAAAAAACCATCCCACATGCTCAATATCATTGGAATCGTATGCAAGGATATCTGTGGGAGTTTCTTCCTGAAATCCTGTATTTTCCGCCTTTTTTGACCAGAAAAAACCGCTGGTTCCATTTCCCACCATTTCCGGATCATACCGAAAATAGAATGCCATGGCTCCTTCTGTCCTGTTTGCTACAGAGATTGCCAGATCCCTGATATGCTCCATATATTCCTCAGAGTCTATCTTATGAACTCCTCCTTCAAGCTTATACAACTCACGGGCATACTCATAGATCATGTCAACAGAATGCTTCACCATATTCAGTTTGCTGTCAAAACGCATGGTTTCCTGATCACAAATCTTTTGCATCATCATCCGGGAATACTCTTTTGACATCTTGTTTACCACAAAGATACTGGTAACTCCCATGACAACCGTAAAGATAAAAAGTAAAGATAAGGTAACTCTTAATAATTTTGTACGAATGGATTGTCTTTTTTTCATAGCATCCTTTAAAAGTAATTTCTGATAAGCTCCAGTGCTTCTTCGATTTCTTTTTCTGTGTGGGCATCAGAAATGAACATTGCCTCAAACTGAGACGGCGCAATGTGTGCTCCGTGGTCTAACATGTATTTAAAATATTTTGCAAATGCTTTCGTATCTGCTTTTTTCGCAGATGCATAGTCTGTCACGGCATCCTCTGTAAAGAATATACATCCTAAAGAACCTACGGAATTTACCGGGTATTTTACGCCTTTTTCTCTGAAGATTTCACGGATTCCATCGAACAGCTCTGTGCCCTTCCGATTGATTCTTTCATAAATATCCGGATTTTCCCAGAGAATCTTTAGCTGGGCAAGTCCTGCTGCCATGGCAATGGGGTTGCCGCTTAAGGTTCCCGCCTGATAAACCGGTCCTGCAGGAGCCACCATCTGCATGATCTCTTTTCTTCCGCCGTAAGCTCCCACCGGCATACCTGCACCGATAATTTTACCGTAGGTCACAAGATCCGGCTTAATGCCATAATATCCGGCAGCACCGGAAAAGCTCAAACGGAATCCTGTAATTACCTCATCAAAGATCAAAAGTGCCTGATGCTCATCACAAAGCCTGCGAAGCCCCTCTAAAAAGCCCTCTGCCGGAGCTACCACACCCATATTTGCAGCCACAGGCTCTACGATCACTGCTGCTACCTGATCGTTACTTTCCTCCATCAGCCGGCGGACACTCTCCAGATCATTGTAAACTGCGATCATGGTATCCTGAGTACAGCCCTTAGGCACCCCTGCACTGTCCGGAATCCCACTGGTCATGACACCGCTTCCGGCACTTACCAGCATGGCATCGGTATGTCCATGATAGCAGCCTGCAAATTTAATAATCTTAGCTTTTCCTGTATAGCCTCTTGCAGCACGGATGGCACTCATAACTGCCTCCGTACCGGAGTTTACCATACGGACCATTTCCACATGGGGGATTCTCTCGCAGATAAACTCAGCCATCTCCACTTCTCTTTCTGTTGCACAGCCAAAGCTTAAGCCCTTTTCGCTGGCACGTATTACCGCTTCCCTGATCTTTTCATGGTTATGTCCCAGGATCATCGGTCCCCAGGAGCCAATATAATCTGTATATTCTTTTCCGTCCACATCGTATATTTTACATCCCTTTGCACGGTCAATAAAGCGTGGTACTTCCCCTACAGAGCCATAAGCTCTTACAGGACTGTTTACCCCTCCCGGGATTCTGTTTACTGCTCTTTCAAACAGTTCTTCTGATCTTGTCATTATCCAATTCTCCCTTCATCGATAAAACGGGCAATTTCCTTTGCAAAATAAGTAAGATAAATGTCAGTTCCTGCACGATATGCACTGGCTGCCATTTCGCAGATGATTCGATCCTCTTCAATATAGCCCATCTTTGCTCCGGCTTTCACCATGGCATATTCTCCGCTGACGGAATAAGCTGCTACCGGAAGCTGAATGCGGTCTTTTACCTCACGAATGATATCAAGGTAGGACATGGCAGGCTTTACCATAATGATATCAGCTCCCTCTTCCACATCTAAAAGTGCTTCCTTAATACCTTCTCTGCGGTTATGATAGTCCATCTGATAGCTTTTTCTGTCGCCAAAGGAAGGTGCGGATCCGGCCGCATCACGGAATGGCCCGTAGAAGGAGGATGCATATTTCACTGCATAGGACATAATCGGTGTTTCTTTATAACCGTTTTGATCCAGCATAGTTCTGATGGCTCGGATTCTTCCGTCCATCATATCGGATGGTGCCACCATATCTGCTCCCGCCTGCACATGGGAAAGGGCAGTTTTTGCCAGAAGCTCCAGTGTTCCATCATTTTCCACGTCATGTCCGCAAAGAACACCGCAGTGTCCGTGGGAGGTATATTCACACATGCACACATCTGTGATAAGGTACATGTCATTTTTCATCGTGGCCCTTGCCTTTTCTACGGCTCTTTGTACGATGCCGTCTTTGGCATAAGCCTGACTTCCCAACTCATCCTTGTGATCGGGAATGCCGAAAAACATGACCTTATCCACACCTGCATCCTTTAACTCTTCCAGGGCGCCCGGAAGGGTATCAATGCTGTAGCGGTACTGCCCCGGCATGGTGGAGATCTCTTCTTTGATATTTTCTCCTTCTTTCACAAAAAGAGGATAAATCAGGGAGCTTTTATCTACTCTGGTCTCTCTGACCATTTTTCGCATGATCTCGCTTCCTCTTAATCTTCTCGGTCTGATGTTCATATCCATAATTCATTTCCTCTATTTCTTCAACTGTTTTTTAATTCCACAACCAGATCTAATACACTGTCTATGGTCGCTTTCTTTGCCATATAGGTTTCCATTCCATAGGAATCTGCGGCAGCCTTTGTCTGTTTTCCAATGCATGCTGCCCGAACCTTGCCATAGTCAAGCCCCGGTGTTGCCTCTACAAACCCTTTTACTGTAGACGCACTGGTAAAGACCGCACAGTCAATGCCGCCTTCTTCAAATTCCTTCTTCTGGTCGATGATCTCCTGTGTTTCATAAACCGTATCATAGGTGGCAATGTCCAGAATTTTCAGGTCCGGCTTCTTCATTAATTCTTCGATAATCTCATGATTTCCAATCCTGGCTCTTGGAATCAGGATCTTTTCATTTCCTTCACATGCTTCACAAAGGGCCCGTCCCAGTGCTGCCCCGTCAAACACCTCCGGCACCAGATCCGGGAAAAATCCCCGCTCCTTCAGCGCCTTTGAGGTACCGCTTCCGATGGATGCGATCCTGATATTTCCAAGGCTTCGCACATCAAAGCCTGTTTTATAGAGTTCTTCAAAGAACACCTTCACCCCGGTAGGACTGGTAAATGCAATCCACTGACAGGTAGAAATCTGTTCCAATGCAGCATGGAGTTCACTCTGATCTTCCAGTGCCTTCGTTTCAATGGCAGGAAGCTCCAGCACTTCTGCCCCTAAAACTCTTAACTTTGCAGCCATGGAGGAGAGAAGATCTCTTGGTCTGGTCACCAGTACCTTATAGCCGGAAAGCGGCATTTTTTCGTACCATGCAAATTCATCTGCAAGAGCACATACCTTACCGACAACGATGATGGCCGGAGTCTCAATACCCTGGCGTTTTACCTCATCCTCCAATGTAGACACCGTAGCCACAATCCGCTTCTGTCTGGCAGTGGTTCCCTTCTGTAAGATTGCTGCCGGCATATCTTTGTCCATTCCTGCATTCAAAAGAGAAGTACAGATATCCTTCAGTGCACCGACACCCATTAAAAACACAAGGGTTCCTTTGGTTCGAACCAATGCTTCAAAATCAATATCATAGGCTTCGCCCTGTTTTTTATGTCCTGTGATAATATGAAGGGAAGAGGTGTAATCTCTGTGAGTGACCGGAATCCCATTGTAGGCAGGTACAGAAATGGGGGAAGTCACCCCCGGAACTACCTCATAGGGAATCCCTTCTTTGATCAGTTCCTCTAACTCTTCACCACCCCGTCCAAATAAAAACGGGTCTCCCCCTTTCAGGCGAACCACCCGGTATCCTTTTTTTGCTTCCTCCACCAGAACACGATTGATCTGTTCCTGTGGCATTGTATGGTTGGCTGCTCTTTTTCCTACGTTAATACATCTGGCGCTTTCAGGAATCTTTGAAAGAATCCCCTGACCTACCAGACTGTCATAGACTACTACCTCTGCATTTTGCAGTGTTTCCATTCCTTTTAATGTAAAGAGGCCCACATCACCCGGACCTGCTCCTACCAGCCAGACTTTTCCTGTCTTCATTCTGCCTGTTTTCTCCCTTCCTGTATACATTTGTATCTGTTCAGCACCTTTCAGATACAGTGGTTCCTGGACAATTACACACATTTTTCCTTTAACTCATCTGCAAGGGAAATGCCCAGTTTTTCCGCATCCTTTACAGAACCGCTGATACTTCCTTTGATATATTTTCCGGTTTCTTCTTCATAATATAAACCACGAAGGAAAAGCTCCTCTCCATCCACTGTGGCAAAGGCAGCCACCGGTGATGAGCACCCGCCGTTTAGATGGCGTACAAATGCTCTCTCTGCTGTTGCCGCATAATATGCATCCCTATCACCGAAGCCATCCAGAAAAGAGACATCTTCTCCTTTTCTTCCCTGCACTGCCAGGATTCCCTGACCTGCTGCCGGGATCATCTCTTCCGGCTCAAAATAACGATAGATACGCTCTTCCAATCCAAGTCTTTTTAATCCCGCCGCTGCCAGAAGAAGTCCGCTGTATTCTCCGCTGTCCAGTTTTCTAAGGCGTGTCTGAATGTTGCCCCGAACGCTTTTACATTCCATTTGGGGATAAATTTCTTTTAGCTGTAAAATTCTCCTTAGGCTGGAGCAGCCGATGGGTTTTGCAGGATCCAATTTCTGTACCCCTTGCGGCAAAACAAGTACATCTCTTGGGTCTTCTCTTTTGGAATATGCCACAAGCGGCAATTCTTCCGATACCTCCATGGGCATATCCTTTAAACTATGTACAGACAGATCACTTCTTCTGTCCATTAAAGCCTTATCAAGCTCCTTGACAAACAGGCCTTTTCCGCCAACTTTATCTAAGGTACGATCCAAAATCTTATCACCGGTGGTTTTCATGGTAAGAATCTCCACCTCAACTTCGGGATGATTGGTTTTAATATAATCCCGCACCATTTCACTTTGGATCACTGCCAGTTTGCTTTCCCGGCTTCCGATTACTACTTTTTTCATTGAATCCTCCCTGATTTTCTGCAAGGCTGCTTCCGTCTTCATTCTGACCTCTTTTACCTTGCCGTGATCCCGTCCGGAACCATTAAATCCCAAAACAACGCCGTCGTACTCCAAAATTCCCGGAAACTGGAAATCACACTTTTTTTGACAGCTGGCAATATTGACCAAAATTCCTGCATGTTTACAGTCCAAATAAACCTGTTCATTAACTTCTTTTTTATCTGTTGCCGCAATCACAAGGTCAGCCTCTTTGATATCTTCTGTCTCATATGCTTTTTCTACATATTTCAGCTCATTTTCCCCGGCAAGGCGCAAAATCTCCTCCCCGGCCTTGGGGGCTACCACCCTAAGGCTTCCCACAAAAGGCAACAGCGTTTTGATCCGTCTCGTTGCAATTTTTCCTGCACCGATCACCACTGCCTTTTTTTCTGTCAGGTCTACAAACAGCGGGAAAAATTTCTTTTCTTTACTGCTCATATAACTTTTCCAGCCCTTCTACGCAGTTTCTAAACTCTTCTTCTTCCAGACAGTCCCGAAGTCCAAAAAGCAATTTATTGACTACTTTCTCTGCGGCTGTGTCAATGGCATCCATAAGATTTTTCCGGTCATCTTCTTCCATAGCCGTTTTCTGCAAGGTCTTTTTAATTCGCAGGGTCAAATCGGCCGCCGCATCCTTTTTGATATCATGAATTCTCGGTATGAGATCGTGGCCCTGATACCAGTTATAAAATTCTTCCTGCTGCAAAGCTAAGATCTTCTCTGCCTTCTCCAGGGATGCTTCCATCTCCGGTGAAATATGGTTGATCTTAAAACTGTCGATATCATACAGCGTTACATTTGAAAGAATTCCTACCATAGGCTCAATATCACGGGGAACCGCCAGATCGATCATTACGATTTTTTTCGTAATAGCAGCCTCTTCCATCAACTGTTTTGTCACTGTATAATTAGGACTTGCGGTAGCACTGACCACAAGATCACATTTCGGCAGAAGTTCCATCCTGTCTCCATAATTAATTCGCTTACATCCGTTTGGAATACTTACCATTCCGCTGCGGTACTGGCGCACAGTTACCGTCACATCTGCTCCTGCTTCTTTTAACGCAAGTGCAGTCACCTTACCCATCTCACCGTTTCCGATGACCATACAGGTTTTCCCCATGAAAGAAAAGCCCTGTCCTTCCAGCTTTTCAATAGCCTGATGGATCACAGAGCTGTTTCCTCTGGAAAAGCTTACCTCTGTCTTAACCTTTTTCGCCGCCGTGACAGCTGTCCGAAACAATACCTCCAGCACATTGTCCGTACAGTAGGATTCTCTGGAAAGTGTCAGAGCATCCTTCACCTGGGTAATAATCTGATCTTCTGCCAGAATCTGGGATTTTAACCCACTGGTCAGATAAAAAAGGTGTTCCACCGCTTCTTCATCCTTCCGCTCCGTAAAATAGCCCCGCAATTTCAACGGATCCACATTCTTTTCCCTGCACAAAAATTCATACAGGGAACCCTTCCAGGACTCCTTCGTGCTGATCCAGATCTCCATTCTGTTACAGGTAGACAACAAAACACATCCCAGAATACCCTTTTCTTTCTTAAGACGCTCCATTGTCTCCACCGCATTCCTTTTTGTAAAGGAAAAATGGGCACGGATATCCACAGAAGCTTTATTATAATCAATTCCAATCATGGAAATACTCATTCGACACGATCTCCCTTATCCTTTGTTTTCCTGTCTCATTTTATACTATATCCACTGGATTGGCAAGAGACCCGTCTTAGTACTTCATGATCAGAGGAACAATCTTTTTTGCCACCTGATAAACCGGTCCTTCCAGTACCCCTCGTGCATTCTTCAATTCCTGACGAATCTTTATATGCTGCGGACAATGCGTCTCACATTTCCCGCATTCAATGCACATAGAGGCACTGGTCTTGTCTTTTCTTAAAATGGTGCACATCATGTATTCCCGAAGAGCCACAATTTTGCCATCGGTATAATATTTGTTATAAGAAGAAAATGTTCCCGGAATGTCCACACCCCTTGGACACGGCATACAGTAACGGCATCCGGTACATCCCACTTTCATTCTTTCATTGATTGCATCAACCACCCGGGAAAGGAAAGCCTCTTCCTTTTCTCCCAGCTCACCCACAAAGCTGTCTGATGCACTTTTTACATTCTCTCTTACCATCTCCAGGGAATTCATACCGGACAGTACACAGGTGACCTCCGGCTGATTCCACAGCCAGCTAAATCCCCATTCTGCCGGCGTGTGTTTGATCTCATAGCTATCAAACAGCTTCTTTGCTTTCTCCGGTAGATTGTTGACCAGTCTTCCTCCTCTTAATGGCTCCATGATTATGACAGGAAGCCCCTTGGATGCAGCATAGCAAAGTCCCGTGCGTCCGGCCTGGGAATGCTCATCCAGATAATTGTACTGGATCTGGCAGAAATCCCAGTCATAGGCATCCAGAAGCTGACAGAACATATCGGAATTTCCATGGTAGGAAAAACCAATCTGGCCGATCTGACCTGATGCCTTCTTTTCCTCCAGCCACCGGTCAATGCCCATCTCCTTTAATCGCTCCCATGTCTTTACATCTGTGAGCATATGCATGAGATAGTAATCCACATGATCGGTGCGAAGTCTTCTAAGCTCTTCCTGAAACAGCTTTTCGGCACCTTCCCTGGATTTGATCCTGTAGTGGGGAAGCTTGGTAGCAATTTTGATCCGGTCCCTGATTCCATTCTTCTCAAATATTTCACCAATCAGGGCTTCACTGCCCGGATAAGTATAGGCAGTATCATAATAATTTACTCCTGCCTCGTAAGCTGCCAGAATTTCTTTTTCAGCCTTTTCAAAATCAAATTTTCCGCCCTTCTGGGTAAAACGCATACAGCCAAACCCAAGAACAGAGATTTCATTTCCATAACGGTCTTTCCGATATTGCATATTCCTTCTCCTCAAAAAAAAGAGACAGAACCGAAGGCTCCATCTCTTATGTAATCATTATTATTTTTTACGTAAATAGATTGCCCAATAAACTGCACCGACGCAGATTGCACCGCCAACAATATTTCCCAGAGTTACCGGTATCAGGTTCGTACCAAGGAAGTTGCCCCAGGTAATTGAATCCAAGCTTCCCCCGGCTGCCACTGCCGCCTCCACATAGGATGGCACTGCTTTGGCAAATAATGCTGCACTGATGTAATACATATTAGCCACACAGTGTTCAAATCCACAGACAACAAAGATTAAAATCGGGAAAAACAGGCTGAGTACCTTTCCCGCAGAATCCTTTGCTGAGAAGGACATCCACACTGCCAGACATACCAGCACGTTACAGAAGATACCTTTGATAAATGCATCCATGAAAGAAAGGCTGCATTTTGCTGCTGCTGTAGAGAAAACAGAAACCGCCATGGCTCCGCCAAACATATTGAACTGTCCGGAGAAGGCAAGACCTGCTGCTACCAGCATCCCTCCTACCATGTTTCCGAAGTAAACAACGATCCAGTTTTTCAAAAGACCGCCAACGCTGATCTCTTTTTCCAAAAGCGGAATGCTTAACAGACAATTTCCTGTAAAAAGCTCACTTCCAGCCAGTAGTACCATAGTGAGGCCTCCCGGGAAAATACATCCGCTGATCAGCTTTCCAACAGATGCAGGTGTTACCCCTACTGACGCAGTGGATGAGCCAATGCCTCCAAATGCAATAAACGCTCCTGCCATCACTGCCATAAGAAACATTTTACCGATCGGAGTATTAACCTTATTTTTTCCGATGGTCACATAGTTTTTCGCAATCTCTGCCGGTGAATTCATACCCATATTCAATTCCTCCTTACGAGCCGCTCTGATACTTTGTTTGTCATTTAACAAACAATTTCTGCTCTTCCATAACCATACCACATTCTGCCAAAAAGTTCCATGGAAAAGTTACATATTTTTACTTTTTTGTTACTGTTTTCCCGTACTGCCAAAGCCTCCGCGGTCCGGTGCATCCAAAGCCTCCACTTCATCAAAATGAATCTGTGGCTGGTGCTCCATAATGCGGAACTGGCATACCCTGTCATTGACATGGATCACAGTATCGCGAAGGGCGTAAACCGGCATATGCCACTGGTCATTATCTCCACAATAGCTTTCATCCACAACACCCATGTGGTTTGTCTGAATCAAGCCATAGTTTTTATAGGTACTGCTGCGTGGCACGATATGGGCCTCATAGCCTTCCGGGAGCTTCATAGCTACTCCCAGCGGAATCATAGCATATTCTCCCGCCTTTAACTCCATATCCTTTGCTGCACGCAGATCGATCCAGTCGGATTTTCCATCGATATAAGTTAATTTTTCAATTTTATCTGTAAAATATTTAATCTGTATGTTTTTCATCCAAAAATTGACTCCTATGCGTATAATACCACTTCATTTTTTTCCAGAGATTTCTGTACATCAATGACTCTCTGGTTGGCACTGCCCTTCCATTTCAAAGTAACATCCAGCTGGTCATAAACAAACTCTCCATCGACCAGTACGTCGAGATAGGAAACAAGCTCCAGGTTCTTAACCTCTTCCCAGAGATATCCGGTATAGAGCCACATGGTCTTAGACGGAAATTTTTCCTTAATCTCTTTTATAAGCTCTAAAAGATCTGCTCTTGTTCCCAGATAAAGCGGATCTCCGCCGCTGAAGGTAACTCCGCTGATATAGCTTTTTCGAAGCTCGTCAAACAGCTCTTCCTTTGCAGCTTCATCAAAAGGAAGTCCCCCATCCGGATCCCATGTCACCGGATTTTGACATTTCGGGCAGCAATGAGAGCATCCTGCAGTCCATAAAACAACTCTTAAGCCATCTCCGTTTAACATATCATCCTTTGTAATATTATGATACCTCATACTATATCCCCTTTTTTAATCTTTCCTTTAATATATTTAATGCGGCAGTGACTGCCTGTTCTCTGATTTCCCTGCGGCTTCCCGCAAAACGGAATTCGTATGCCTTGACTTCACCGTCCAAAAAACAGCCAATGTAAACAAGCCCTACCGGTTTTTCCGGGGTTCCTCCCCCCGGACCTGCAATTCCGGTTACGGATACGCAAGCCTGCGCTTTTGCAGCCCTGGCACCACCCTCAGCCATTTCCTCTGCTGTCTGCTCACTGACTGCGGTATATTTTTCTAAAGTAGCTTCTCTTACCCCTACCATGGAATGCTTTGCTTCATCACAGTAGGTAATATAACCCTGCCTGAACACTCCGGAAGCTCCCGGGGCATCCAAAAGCGTGGCACTAAGCAGCCCTCCGGTACAGGACTCCACAAAGGTCACTGTCCTGTTGCTTTCCCGTAAGAGCCTTACGATGGATTCTTCCAATGTTTCTGCCATTTGAACCGTTATTTCCCTTCTTTTAATACATCGATATTTTTCACCACATAGTCAGCCAGAGAAACAACTGTTAAAATCAGTGAAATCCAGATCAGTACCGTTTCAACCCAGACAAATGCACCGCCCAGGTTACAGATCAGTACAATGATCATAGCCATCTGGAATACGGTTTTAAATTTTCCCCAGTAGCTTGCCGCGATGACAACCCCATTATCAGAGGCAATGAGACGGAAACCACTGATGATAAATTCACGGCTGATAATGATGATGACGATCCATGCAGGAAGTCTGCCCATTTCTACCAGACAGATCATGGCCGCACTGACTAACAGCTTGTCTGCCAACGGATCCATAAATTTTCCGAAGTTTGTTACCAGATGATATTTTCTGGCAAGATGTCCATCCAGAAAGTCAGTCAGGCTGGCAGCCACAAAAAGAGCTACCGCAATCCATTTATCTGCCGCACCCGTAATGTCCACCAGCATAAACAGTACAAAAAAAGGAATCATAAGTACTCGTAAAACTGTTAATTTATTTGGTAAATTCATCTGCATCTTTTATCTCTCCTATCAAATCATAATCTACGGCACCTGTGACCGTTACCTTTACAAAATCACCGGACATCAGCATTTCTCCGGTCTGGATGAAAATATAACCATCCACTCCCGGTGCATCCTTATAGGTTCGTCCAATATAAGCCGGCTCATCGGCCACCTTGCCCTCTACCATCACATAAAGCTCCCGGCCGATCATATCCTCTGAAAGATCCGCACAAACCTCAGACTGAAGCTCCATGATCTCATCCCTCCAGGTTTCTTTTAGCTCCTGAGGTACCTGATCTGCAAAGCCTACCGCCGGTGTATCCTCCTCCGCTGAATAAACAAAGCAGCCAAGACGGTCAAATTCCATATCATTGACAAACTGCATCATTTCCTCGTGAGCCTCCGGTGTTTCTCCCGGGAAGCCTGCAATGAGGGTGGTACGAAGGGCAATGTCCGGAATCGCAGCGCGCAGCTTCTCGATTTTTTCTACCAGCTGCTGCTTGCTTGTTCTTCTTCCCATCCGTCTTAAGATTTCATCATTACAATGCTGAATTGGGAGATCCAGATAATGGCAGATCTTCGGTTCCGCAGCTATGGTCTCAATAAGTTCCTCATAAATCTCTTCCGGGTAACAGTACTGAATACGGATCCAGTATAATCCGGGAATCTTACAAAGTTCTTTCAAAAGCTTATGTAACGATTTTTCTCCATAAAGATCTACGCCGTAAAGGGTCGTCTCCTGTGCAACCAAAATCAGCTCCCGCACTCCCTGCTCTGCCAGATAGGCAGCTTCTTCTACAAGCTCCTCCATGGGAACACTTCGATAGGATCCTCGGATCTTTGGAATGATACAGTAAGTACAGTGCTTGTCACAGCCTTCTGCAATTTTTAAATGAGCATAATGTCCACCGGTAGTCAACACCCTGTGATGCTTTGCTTTTACAAGCTTCTGCAAATTATCAAACTGTGTCAGATGCTTTCCCTTGAGGGCATCCTCGATGGCTTCACAAATATGGTCGAAGGAAGTGGTCCCAAGTACTGCATCCACCTCCGGAATTTCATCGATGATCTCCTGACGGTATCTCTGTGCCAGACATCCTGTCACGATCAGGGCCTTACAGCTTCCCTCTTTTTTATATTCTGCCATTTCAAGGATCGTATTGATGCTCTCTTCCTTTGCATCATTAATAAAACAGCAGGTATTGATCACAATAATATCAGCTTCATTTTCATCTTCTGTAAAAGAATACCCTCTTTTTTCCAGTTCTCCCAGCATGACTTCCGAGTCAACCAGATTCTTATCACACCCCAGGGAGATAAATAAAAGTTTCATGTAAGCTCCTTTCCCTATCGGATAATATTTTTTATCAATATCTTGAATAAATCTTAATGATTATACAACATTTTGCGATGTAAAGCAAATAATTGTTACTGTTCACTCCGTTCCGGCAACAAATAATTCACGGTTATATTTTCCTTACCTGAATTTCACACCAGGCCGGTAAAAAACCGCTTCCAATGGCGATATTTCTGGAAACGGCATGGGATTCGCTTGTTCCGTAAAATGGCACCTTTCCCCTGGCGATAATTTCCTGCTTTAACAATGTGACCAGATGTACGCCAAGTCCATGCCCCTCGAAGCCCGGTGCTACATCAATACCAATCTGCCATAGATATTTTCCGTCCTCACTACAGCCTGCCATAGCCGCCAGCTCCCCACGAATAAAGGCGCCCACCGCCAGCACATCCGGCTGGGTTTTGGAAAAGCACAATGCATTTTTATGGAACCTTTCATTTCCCCGAAACTGCTCCAGCTCTTCTCTCTCAAACCAGTGCACATGCACGCGGGGATGCTCCATGGTAGGCTCCTCTGAAGGTAGAAAATAAATATGGGTATCAAAGATCTCTCTTCCGTATTTTAGAAGCTCCTGATTTAAACGATGAAGATTTGGGAACTTACACCACCATTCCGGGGCTTCCCTGCACAGATTGTCCCAGATCCATGGATGCATACTTTCGTCCGCCATCACAAAGGCTTTTCCCATAAAGATGGCTGCCTTAAAAAAAGAATCCTGTTTTTCATGAAATCTGGCACCATCTATCTGCCTTAACGGACTTACATGGATTTTCGGAGTCACAAAGACGCCTTCCTTCATATTATAATCCAGTTCAAACTGCTCCAATGTTTTTTCCAGGTATTCACTGTCTATTCTCATATACTTCCTCATACCTCTTTCTTCTGCATGATTTTGTGTTATAATTCAAAAGTAACCAGCTGTTCAAAGCCTGGCTCCGAACAGCTAAAATAAGTCAAAATTATTTGACTTACGCAATATCTTAGCACACTTAATTACTTTTGAAAAGGAGTACCCAATGAAACTCATCTCATGGAATGTCAACGGGCTGCGTGCCTGTGTCGGCAAAAATTTTATGGATTTTTTTAAGGAGGCAGATGCGGATATTTTCTGTATACAGGAATCCAAGCTCTCCGAAGGTCAGATTTCTTTAGATCTTCCGGGATATTATCAATACTGGAACTATGCCAAAAAGAAAGGCTATTCCGGTACTGCCATTTTTACAAAACAGGAGCCGCTTCATGTCTCCTATGGCATCGGAATACCGGAACACGACCAGGAAGGCCGCGTCATCACTTTGGAATTTGAGAAATTTCATATGGTGACAGTCTATACTCCAAACTCCCAGAATGAACTGGCAAGACTTTCCTACCGTATGGAATGGGAGGATGCATTTCGTGCCTATTTAAAAAAACTGGAAGAGACAAAGCCTGTGGTAGTCTGTGGAGATCTCAATGTGGCACATAAGGAAATTGACTTAAAGAACCCTAAGACCAACCGCAAAAATGCGGGATTTACCGATGAAGAGCGTGAAAAATTCTCTGTACTTTTGGACAGCGGCTTTATCGATACCTTCCGCTATTTCTATCCGGATGCTGAAGGCATCTACTCCTGGTGGTCCTACCGTTTTCAGGCAAGGTCAAAAAATGCAGGGTGGCGTATTGACTACTTCCTTATTTCAGAATCCTTAAAGGATGTACTGACGGGCGCAAAGATCCACACAGATGTATTAGGCTCTGATCATTGTCCGGTAGAATGTACCCTAGATTTCTAAAACCACAAGTTTTGCAATATGAACAACAACTGTATCACTAGGATTTTACATTTTTCCAACATATAATAAGCTCAGATTAAAACATAAAGGAGAATCATCATGGATTTAAAATTAAGACCAGCCAGTGAATGTAAATTTGATGCAGTATCTCTCGGAGAAGTTATGCTTCGTCTCGATCCGGGCGAAGGACGTATCCGTACAGCAAGAAGCTTTCGTGCCTGGGAAGGCGGCGGAGAATATAACGTAGTCCGTGGCTTACGCAGATGCTTCGGTTTAAGAACCGCTGTTATGACAGCATTTGCTGATAACGAAGTAGGTATGTTAATGGAAGACTTCATCCTTCAGGGTGGTGTAGACACTTCTCTCATCAAATGGATGAAAACAGACGGTATCGGACGTGTTTGCAGAAACGGTATCAACTTTACTGAAAGAGGTTTTGGTATCCGCGGTGCTGTAGGATGTTCTGACCGTGCAAATACTGCAATCTCCAAAGCAACTCCGGAAGATTTTGATTTCGATTACATCTTCGGCGAACTTGGTGTTCGTTGGTTACATACCGGCGGTATTTATGCTGCTCTTTCTGAACAATCCTGTGAAACAGTGATTGCTGCATGTAAAGCTGCCAAAAAATATGGTACTGTTGTATCTTATGACTTAAACTACCGTCCATCTATGTGGAATGCTATCGGTGGAAAAGAAAAAGCTCAGGCAGTCAATAAAGAAATTGCTCAGTATGTTGACGTTATGATTGGTAACGAGGAAGACTTCACTGCATGCCTCGGATTTGAAATCGAAGGAAACGACGAAAACTTAAAAGAGCTGAATATCGAAGGCTACAAAAAAATGATCAACAAAGCTGTTGAAACTTATCCAAACTTCAAAGCAGTGGCTACTACTCTTCGTGAAGTAAAAACAGCTACAGTCAATGACTGGTCCGCACTTTGCTGGGCAGGCGGAGAAATCTACAAAGCAAAAGACTACAAGGGTCTGGAAATCATGGACCGTGTAGGCGGCGGTGACTCCTTTGCATCCGGTCTCATCTACGGATTAATGACTACAGGTGATGCCGAAACTGCTGTAAACTACGGTGCAGCTCACGGTGCTTTGGCCATGACAACACCTGGTGATACTACCATGGCTTCTAAAAAGGAAGTGGAAGCAATCATGGGCGGCGCAGGTGCTCGTGTTCAGAGATAATAGACAATAAGTACAACTCCCCTTGAAATGATGAAATGCTAAACAGGCAGTCGGTTATGACCGGCTGCCTGTTCTGTATTAATTACCACATTCTATACTGATCTCAGTAAAGAGATTCAAGATCTCTTCCACTTTCATTTTTGCCTTTTCTTCTGCATTCTTATCAAGAATTGCCTGACCCTCATGCATCATTAAAAGACGGTTTCCATATTCTACGGCATAGCGGAGATTATGTGTTACCATAATCGTTGTAAGATTTTTCTCCTTTACAATCTGGTCTGTCAGCTCCATAATGAGGTCCGCAGTTTTTGGATCCAGCGCTGCAGTATGTTCATCCAGGATCAGAAACTCGATGGGTGTCATGGTTGCCATCAAAAGTGCCATAGCCTGACGCTGACCGCCTGATAAGCTTCCGACTTTGATATCCATCTTATCTTCCAGACCAAGTCCCAGTCTTGATAACTGTTCTTTGTAAAACGAAACTCTTGCTTTATTTGTTCCGAGGCTTAACCCAAATGGCTTTCCTTTGTTATCTGCCAGAGACATATTTTCCAGAATTGTCATATTTGGACAGGTTCCCATGGCCGGATTCTGGTAAACACGGCCGATATTTCGGTGTCGTAAAAACTCCTTCTGCCGGGTGATATCCTTTCCTCCCACCAGAATTTTTCCGGAGTCTACCGGAATGCTTCCGCAGATGATATTTAACATGGAGGTTTTTCCGGAACCGTTACTTCCTACCACGGAAACAAACTCTCCGTCATTGATTTTTAAGTCAAATCCGTTGAAAAGGCACATTTCATTGACGGTACCCGGATTATAATATTTTTTGATTTGTTGTAATTCAAGCATCGCCCTTCACCTTCTTCTTTTTATCTACTGTCACTACCAAAATCACCAGGAATAAAACTGCCATAACAAGCTTCATATCTCTGGCTTCCAAACCAGCAGAAATCGCACAGGCCACACACGCTTTGTAAGCAATGGCACCGAATAACACAGCGGTTGTGGGTTTCACAAAGGAAACATTTTTCAAAACCTTCGTTCCAATGATCACGCTGGCAAGCCCCAGTACCATGGTTCCTGTTCCCATGGAAACATCGAAATATCTTTGCTGCTGTGCCATAACGCCGCCGCCTAAGGCTACCAGACCGTTGGCAAGAGCAAGACCTAACATTTTCACCATGCCCTGATCTTTTGCAAGGCTTGTAACCAGTGTTGCATTATCTCCCGCTGCCCGTAAGAGGTAGCCTGATTTTGTCTTGAGGTACGCATCCAGCAGAAGCTTCATTAAAACTGCAATGAGAAATGCCATGATCAGGGTCTGATAATTCTTCATAGCTTCCGGAATCAGTTTACTGTAAAAAGGATTTTCAAAGACCGTATCCTGTTTAAACATGGTCACATTGGCTTTTCCTGCAATGCGAAGATTGATGCTGTAAAGTCCGGTCATCATAATGATTCCTGAAAGAAGATCTCTGACCTTTAATTTCACGTGAATGATTCCGGTACAGATTCCGGCCAAAACTCCTACTGCAAAGGATACCACCAGGGCAAAATAAGGATTTGCCCCATTAACAATGAGGATCGCCGAAACTGCTGCCCCCATAGGAAAGCTTCCATCTACCGTAAGATCCGGAAAATCCAATATTTTATAGGTAATATAGATTCCCAATGCTACGATACCGTAGATGAATCCCTGTTCTAATACACCTATGATTACACCCATATTTCGTTTCTCCTTATGTCTCGTTTATTCTGCAATACTGTCAAATGTTTCTACTGCAGTTGCTACATATGCTTCGTCTAAAGTAATGCCAAGATTTTCTGCCACTTTATTATTTACATACAGTCCGCATTCGGATATCAGTTCAAACTGCATTTCTTCTGCTGTCATCTCACCCTTTAAGATTTTCGCAGCCATCTTACCTGTCTGAACACCAAGATCTGTATATTCGATACCTACAGAAGCCATACATCCGTTGGCTACCTGTTCTACTTCACTTCCAAATACCGGGATGTTTGCATTTTCTGCCTTTGCAAGAACAGTTGCAAGTCCCTGTACTACAGTATTATCTGTCAGGTTGTTGATGCAGTCTACACCTTTTGCAATGATGGAATCTACTGCAGTTGTCAATTCACTAGAATCTGTGATTCCTACGGTTTCTAAAGTAAATCCATACTCTGCAACTGCTGCTTCATATTCTGCGATGGTAGATACAGAGTTTGCTTCACTTGTTGTATAAATGATACCGATGGATTTTGCATCCGGTAAAATGGTACGGATCATCTGGAGCTGTTCTTCTACCGGGAGCTTATCAGAGGTACCTGTAATGTTTCCTACACTTGTGCCGTCTTCATTGGCAAGCTCTGCACCAACAGGATCTGAAACTGCGGTATAAACTACCGGAATCTCTGTATTCATGGCAGATGCATAGGAGCTGCATGCACTTGGTGTTGCAATGGCACAGATCAAATTCACATTCTTGGAAACAAAATTATCTGAAATCTGTCCTGCGATTCCTGTATCGCCCTGAGCATTTTCAAAAAGTACGGTCAGGTTTTCACCTTCTACGATTCCTTCTTCTGCAAGACCTGCTAAAAATCCCTCACGGCAGTTGTCTAAGGAACCGTGCTCTGCAAACTGGTTAATACCGATGGTGTACTGAACTTCCGCTGTTTCTGATGCTTCTGTCGTTTCAGCAGGTGCAGCTGCTTCTTCTTTTGCTCCGCCACATCCGGCTACCATTGCCATTGTCATTACCATTGCCAATACAGTTGCTAACATTTTTCTTTTCATACTTTTTTCCTCACTTTTCTGATTATAATTTTTTCACATAACCAGCATAAGAACAAAACCATTTTTTTGCCTGTAAAGCAAAAAATCCGCCACAAGCTTTTCTTTGCTTGAGACGGTTATAAGTATCTTATAATCGCGGTACCACTCAATTTGTCGAATGACCACTTTTCGCACGCACTATCATACGCTCCCTATGGATAACGGGTCGGGTTCCCGACAGTTCCTACTAAGTATCCTTTTCAGATCTGCCCTCAAAAGTCCATTCAGCCTACGTTTCCGTACTGCAATCACACCACCTGCAGCTCTCTGTGACTTCTACATCTAAGCTTACTACTCTTTCTCAACGGTTTGTACTTACTATGTTTATGTTGTTATTAATCTATCACTTTGTCGTGCTAAAGTCAACCCCCTTTTTTGATTTTTTGTAATCACTTTTTTATTAACTAAAGGGCACTTTAACCCACTATTATTTTTACAACTTTCAACTTACGCCCCTAGAAACTACAG
>CALZFY010000045.1:0-20594 GCA_945786935.1 uncultured Lachnoclostridium sp. | reverse complement strand
ATGAAAGAATATAAGAAAGATATTAAGCAATCTAATGTAAATAATTGGATTTAGAGATATTTTTCTCTTACATTTTACCACTAACAGCCCGAGGGACAGGTGTTGCACCACAGTGCGTTAAGCCAAAGGAGCCCGAAAATCCTGTCTTAGTATCACTCCGCGAAGCAGGCTCTCCTGCGAGTGGCTAGTGATACTTAGACATAGTTGAGGGGGACGACGCCTGCACTGCGGGGTAACACCTGTTCCTCGGAGCGTCAGTTGAGAGTGAAGAGCAAAAATAGTGGTCTAAAGCTCCTTTAGGGCTCAGAAAATCTAATAAATTCTTAAGATTCCCCATATACTTTTCCATAGATTTCTATGGTAGAATGTGACTATCTGAAAAGGTACTTTACACACCATAGACAAATGAAACATCCCGGAGGAACTCGTTATGAAAAAAATTCTGTTTGCGATTTTGATCGTTGCCATATTGGGCTTTGCTGTCTTTGAGACAAGTGAGGACGTAAAACCTGCCGCAGTACCGGAGGAGCCTGTACTTACGGAAGAAGAAAAGGCAGAAATCAGAAGAAATGAAGAACTTCTTCCTCTATTAGATGAGGCAAAAGAACTGTCACAGGGATATTTTTATGAGGAAGCACTGGAGGTTTTATCCACGGTGCCGGAGGAATTTTCTGAAGATCAGGATGTGGTAGCTGCCAGGGCAGATTATGAGGAAAAACTAAATTCTTTCGTGCCGTATGAGGAACCGGTTCGGCATGTGTTCTTTCATTCCTTAATTGCTGATACTTCCCTGGCTTTCGATGGGGATTACATGTCCAACGGCTACAATTACTGGATGACCACAGTAGACGAATTCAAGGCGATGCTGCAGGAGCTTTATAGGAATGATTACATACTGATCGATATCCATGAATTATGCCGGGAAGAGACCGATGAAAACGGAAATGTCACATTAAAAGAAAATCATCCCCTGATTCCGGAAGATAAAAAGCCTCTTGTATTATCCGTGGATGATGTGAACTACTATGAATATATGAAAAATGATGGTTTTGCCAGAAAGCTTCTATTGGATGAAAACGGTGATGTCAAAAATCTCTACATTGATCAGGAAGGGAAGGAAAGTATCGGTGACTATGATGTGGCGCCTATTCTGGATGCATTTGTGAAGGAACATCCGGACTTTTCTTTCAGAGGTTCTAAAGGAATCATTGCCCTGACCGGATATGAAGGAACACTTGGGTATCGCACCAACGACCCGGAAAGTCCTACCTATGAGCAGGATCAGAAGGATGCCATGGCTGTAGCACAGCGTATGAAGGATACCGGCTGGCAATTTGCAGTTCATGGCTGGGGACACCGCCATACCGCCAAAATTACAATGGGTTCTCTGGTGGAAGATACCACCCGTTGGAAATCAGAGGTTGGTTCTTTAGTAGGTGAAACCGATATTTACATATACCCTTATGGAGAAGAGATCGATTACCCAAGCGAGAAGCTTACCTATCTCCAGGAGCAAGGCTTCCGATACTTCTGCGGTGTCTGGACCAAACCTTTTGTGTCCGTAAAAGACACTTATGTAAGACAGACCCGCTGCAATCTGGACGGATATAATATGATCACCCGTCCAAACTCGCTGGCAGATCTTTTCGACGTAGAAAAAGTGCTGGATCCATCCAGACCTGAACTGAAATAAACGAAAACTCTCAGCTAACCTTGTGAAGTACATGTCTACTTTTTCAAAGGTTCCTGAGAGTTTTTCTATATATTTATATAACGGTTTATTTCAGTTTCTTCTGTAACCAGTCTTTGCCGTTCACAAATCTTTCCACGATAAAGCTTGCTGCATAGTCTCCTGCTGCATTGACCATGGTTGCCGGAGGGTCCACCAGATTTCCCAGTGCCAGTGCCAGCGGATAAGCCACTGCGAGCTGTTCCGGGAAGAAGATGGTGCAAAGCACCAGTTCACCGGTACCGCCGCCTCCCGGGATTCCGGACATTGCTACTGAGGAGAAAATAGCAATGACAATGGCCATCAGGGCACGGCCGGTGGAAAAATCCTGACCAAACAGTCCGAAAAGAAAGGCTACCTTTACAATGGCTGACATGGCAGAACCATCCATGTGCATAGTAGCTCCCAGTGGAAGAACGATATCCGATACTTCCTTAGAGATTCCTGTTTCCTCAGCTGCCTGCATATTTGCCGGAATGGTAGCAACGCTGGAACAGGTTCCAAAAGCGACTGCTGCCGGTTTAAAAAGATGCTTCCACATTGTTTTGGCAGCTCCCTTTCCACCGCCAAAGCGTGCGTAAATCGGGAAAAAGATAAACATATAGATGAAACATACGGCATAGTAAATGATCAGTGTACGGCTGTAATCACCGATCAGCTCCGGACCATAGGTAGAAACCAGTGTTGCGAAGAATCCAAAAAATCCGATGGGAGCATAATAAGTGATGATCTTAACTGTATTCATGATGCATTTGGTAACATCTTCCAAAAGCTTTGCGGTTTTTGTTTCCGGTCCTCCGGACATCTGCACACCAAAACCAAATAGCACGGCGAAAATAATCAGCGGAAGAATTGCTCTGCGGCTCCATAATTCCATAAAGTCAGGTTTCGTAAAGAAGTTGATAACCATATCTGCCAGCCCTAAGGTTTCTCCCACTTCTCCTTCCACGATCTCATAGGTACCGCCTACGATCGGGATGATACTTACAATGATGTACATGACAATTGCTGCGATTCCTGCTGTTACACAAAAGGACAGAATCGTAACTCCCATGATCTTACCGGCTCTTTTTGCGCTCTGCATATTGGCGATGGCAGATGCGATGGAGCAGAAAACCATGGGTACCACGATACAGAACATCAGATTAATAAATACTGTTCCAAGTGGTTCCAGACAGGAAGCCTCCTCCCACACGGCTCCTACGATACATCCTGCGATGATGCCTGCCAGCATACAAATGATAAAACCGTAATTTTTCAAAAAATTCTTCATCATTATTTTCCTCCCATTTATTTCGTTGTTACAGGTTACTGCGCTGCTGTTCACTTTGCTCCAGTAACAGTGATGTCTGTACAGTAACCTCATATTTCCTTTTATTTTAATTTAAATATATATCGCATTTCTTGCATAAAAAACGCATATTATGCTATAATATTTGCAAAAAGTGCTATACTGTTTACTTTTCTATATTCCGCGAGGGTTTTATGCAGGAAAAATATGAGAAAAAAGGATATTTGCTGGAGGATTTCCGGCTTTTTCATCTGAAAGATTATGGAAATGAGAAGATAGAATATCATTATCATGAATTCTATAAGGTTCTGTTTTTCGTATCGGGAAAAGGAGAATATTTTGTAGAAGGGAAGCGATATGCCCTTGCGCCGGGGGACATTGTTCTCATAGAAAAGCAAAAGATTCACAGACCGGAGTTCGAACCAAACACTCCCTGTGAAAGAATCATTCTATACATTTCCCCGGAATTTCTTACGGTAAACTCCATGGAAAATTGCAATCTAACAGAATGTTTTGGTGGAGAGCATGACCACGTACTCCGCCCCAATGAGAAGATCAGAAAATCTCTTTTTTCCATTGTCTTAAGTATTGAACAGGAACTTTCCTCTAAAGGATACGGAAAAGAAATTATAGCAAACGGTATTCTCCTGCGGCTTCTTGTAGAACTTACCAGAAGTATCAATCAAAAAGGTGTCCAAAAACCGTCTCCCATGCAGCCAAAAAGCAGGCAGATGCAAAAGCTTGTACATTATCTGGATACGCATCTAACCGAGGAGATCTCTATCGACGATCTGTCGGAGAAATTTTATTTAAGCCGTTATCATATGATGCGGCGGTTCCGTGAAGAAACGGGCACTACCATCCATGCTTATTTGACAGACCACCGTCTCATGCTTGCCAGAGACCTGATGGAGCAGGGCATTCCTGCTACCGAAGTCTGCTTTCAGTGCGGATTTGGAAGCTACTCTTCTTTTACCAGGGCTTACAGAAAATTTTTCGGAACGACACCTACGGGGCGAGCCTTGGATCATGATATCCAAGCTGGCAGTTATGAATAATTCATAAAAAAGAGCGCTACTTCATTTTGTAGCACTCTTTTTTATTCTTGTTTTACATTTTACACCAGCTCATACTGAAGCATTTCATATTTCAGCTTGCTTCCTACCATAATACTTTCAGGAAGCAGTGCTCTTGCCACCAGCTTTAATTCGCCATCTTCCTCATCCAGTTTTCTTAAGTGTGCATAATCGCCGTCAATAACTGCCACTTCGTAATAACATGTTTCAAACATCATAGAAATTCCCTCACCATTCTTTTATATTTTTCAGGCTTTTGGAACCTGTCCACTTGCTGCCAGGGCTCTTAAGGTTCCTGCACAGGCTGCACCTGTTGCCATTCCCGTAAACAGGGATACGATCAGCAGATAGGGCAAGTATCCGATGACGTATACGGAATTCATCAGAAAAACTGCCACACAGATCTGTCCCACATTGTGGGCTGCCGCCCCCAGGATACTGACTCCATAGACCGAAAAGATTCTCAGTCGTCTGGAAATACTCATGATGGTCATGGCGAATAATCCCCCTGTGAGGGAAAATGCCAGCCCAGTAATTCCTCCGCCGAACATGGAGCCTAACAGACACCTTAAGATCAAAATCGTAAAGGCATACTTTTCTTCAAAACAATATAATGCCACCACCGTTACGATATTGGCAATTCCAAGCTTGATTCCCGGTAATGGAATCACAAGCTGCAGCGGAATAAACCGTTCTATATAAGACAACACCAGTGCCATGGAAATGAGAATTGCACAGATTGTCAACCTTTTCGCTTTACTTCTATACATTTTTTACCTCACTACAAAATCCACGTCTGATTCACCTTCAATACGAACTTCTACACGATTCGGCAGACAGATAATGCTGCGTCCCGACTCGCTGATCCATCCGCTGTGCATGCAGTCACCTCCGGGGCAATCTGACTCGATCACAGCTGCCTTTCCATCTCTCACAGCAATTTTGTTCGTATAAAGACCTTCCACTACAAACTCTGTTTCCTCGGTCAATGGAATCTCCCGGATCACTTTTCCGTCCTCATAAACTACGACCCTGCTTCCTTCTTCCGTCCCAACAACCTTCCAGAAGACAAAACTTGAAAGAATGATGAGGGCAATTACGATCACAATCGCGATCAGATCATATTTACAAAACTTTAATTTATAGTCATTTTTATTCACTGTCCATCTCCCTGACTTTCCTTTATTTCAGTCTATTAATTTAGAATCTTACAGATATGGGGCAAAAAATCCATTCAAAATTGCTTCGCGATGGGATTTTTGCTTGTAAAACTCGGGATTTTCTCACAAAAGCCCTTGAGGAATGGTGGCTCCCGAACAGTTACTTAATTACAATATATAAGCATAAACGATTGGTTAAATTCTGTAAAGGAAAATAAATTCGGATTTCTCTACAGTAAGCTAAATACCATATAAATGATCCCCAGCATCACCAGATGAACCGGAAGTCCTTCGATATGTTCCTCTGTATCCGCAAATATTAATTTTCTGCCAAGGGTTACATATAAGACTGCCACAGTTGCAATCCCAATGATCTGGCCTAACAGTTCCGGTCCGTGATTCCACACAAAAGGAATGTTTAAGAAGATCACAGGAATTCCCACCCAAAGGGCTGCATCTTCAGAGGATGATGTTTTTAAAATTCTGTTGATCACTGCAAGCGTCAGACCTGCGAAGATCAGGGCAAGCATCGGCTTTCCAAAGGAAGCAGATACCACTCCTGCCTGAAAAAGCTCAAATCCAAAAATCCTTGCACCTGCCAGGTACTCTCTCAGGGCAGCCACCAGTACATAAAGACCATAAGCTACAGAACCTGAGAATAATACATCATCATAATCCGGTGTTCCTTCTCTTCCTTCATCATGTCTTACCATGAGCACGGCCAGAAGACCCATACCGAAAAGCTGCCAGGTTTCCGGTGT
This sequence comes from uncultured Lachnoclostridium sp., assembly GCA_945786935.1. Taxonomy (GTDB): domain Bacteria; phylum Bacillota; class Clostridia; order Lachnospirales; family Lachnospiraceae; genus HGM12587. The sequence continues at coordinate 14,577 of CALZFY010000045.1, read as the reverse complement.
CAGTCCTGCAAACAGAAACATTCCGTAAACTGCCACACCTGTTACAACGGCTGCCATAGCACTGACCACCCGGTTGTATTTAGCTCCAAAACATTCGCGAAGCACACATTGCAGAACATCTCCGAAAATAAGGCAGATTCCTGTCAGCATCGCCTCTTTCATCCCGGCAGAGAAAACCACCATTGCCAGAGCAAAGGCTTCTGCCGGATATCTCTTTGTTCTTGTCATACGTTCATCCTATCCCTTCTTAGTTGGCTTCAGCTAAGGCGTTAGTCACAGCCAGTAAAACTGCCTTACTGGAAACTGTGGCACCGGAAACCATATCCACATCCAGGGACTGTGCTGCCACGATCATGCCCGGAAGCTTTTCAACTGCCACGGAACCAAGACCTTCTGTTTCACTGTCACCGGTAACTTTTACATCAGTGATTGCGCCGCCGGCGATAGTAACTTCAGCAATGATCTTCCCACCGAAACCGTCTGCTTCACCAACATAGGTACCGTCTGCTGCATCAATATTTCCACCCTCTGCCGCTGCAGGAGTGTCATTTGTACTTCCACTATTTACCGGGCTGGCCTTACGAACACCGAAAACTACGACGAACATCATGGCCACCACGAGGATCAGGGAAAGGATTCCCTTGCTATTCATTTTTTTCATTTTTATTTTCCATCCTTTTATTTTATTCCATATACGTGCTTGCTGTTAAGATTTTCCAATAATCCGCTCATGCAGTTTACCATGAGGATCGCATAACATACACCTTCCGGGAAGCTTCCCCACATACGGATCGCCACGACGATCACACCGGTAAGTACTCCGTAGAGCATTCTCCCTGTGCGGGAAGAAAAGTTATAGTCCGGCACCATAAACATTCCGCCAAGGGCCAATCCACCGGAACAAATCTGGTAAAATGGATTCATGCCAAATGCCGCTGTTAAAATGAATACCGTTGCAAAAAACGCTGCACTGATGGTAACATTTACTTCTTTTTTCACCGCCAGATAAATAAAACCGATGAGAAGAAGTAATACACTCGTCTCCCCAAGTGCTCCCAGTACCTTACCAAGGAAAGCATCCAGCAGTGTAAATCCAGCTTCTCCGCCCTGCTTCATAGCACTCAGAATCGTTGCACCTGAAACCACGTCCACATCCATTGGCATTGCATAGGACATCAGCTTTGCAGGGTATACCAGCATGATAAACAGCCTTCCCATCAGTGCCGGGTTTACTACATTGCTTCCCAGTCCTCCGAAAAACTGTTTTACTACGATGATGGCAAATAAGTCTGCTAATACTACAACCCAGATTGGAGTTGTTGAGGATACATTAAATGCAATGAGAATTCCTGTAACTACTGCACTGAAATCAGCTACTGTGACAGGCTGCCCATGTGCTTTCTGCCAGATAGCCTCACCGGCCACACAGGCAGCTACACTTACCAGAATCAGAAGCAGGGCTCTGAATCCAAAGAAGATGACGGAACCGACAGCCGCAGGAACCAAAGCAATACATACATCCTTCATGACTCCGGCAGTTGTTTTGGAAGATCTCAAATGAGGATTATATAATTGATTAGCCACGATTTGCCTCCTCTCTCATTTTTGCACGAACCGCATCACGCGCTGCTACCGTATGGAATGTCAGCTCTCTCTTAGCCGGACAGATATAAGAACAGCAGCCGCACGCAATACATTCTGTTGCATCCAGTGCCTGACAAAGATCTAAACGATTTTTGCGGTATGCCTTGTCGATCTTAAATGGTGATAACCCGGCAGGACATACATTGGCACATCCACCACAGCGGATACAATTTGATTCAACAGGATGATACCCTTCTAAAACGACCAATCCACCGGACACTTTTGTCACAGTCACCTTGGCCTTGGAAGAAATCATTTCTGCAGTCATATTTTCTCCAATGCAGCAACCGGTCATAGGGCCGCCTAAGATGACTTTATTCTGTGTATTTTTTACATCACCGGCTGCTTTTACAAGCTCACCGATATCTGTTCCCAATGGAACAAGATAGTTTCCCGGTTCTTTGACATCACCGGTAATGGTAATGACACGGCTTACACTTGGCATATTGCCAAAGACCATGTCTGCTGCAGCCTTGGCTGTCTGTACGTTGGAGACAATGGCTCCAACAGAAGATGGCAGACCGCCTGCCGGAACTTCAACACCCATAGCTGCCAAAATCAGCTGTCTTTCACCGCCCTGAGGATATTTTGTTGGAAACAGTTGCACTGTAATCTCAGGATCATGATCTTTTAAAAGTGATTCCAGACTCTGCTTACAATGGGACTTATTATCTTCCATGCAAATAATTGCCTGTTTTGCTCCTGCGGCCTTCTTTAAAAGCTGAATTCCGTTAAGGATCGCCATGCCCTGTTCTAACATCAGATGTTCATCACAGCTAAGATAAGGCTCACACTCCGAAGCATTGATCAGAAGATGGGTAATAGGATCTTTTGTTTTATATTTTACATGGGTAGGGAAACCTGCACCGCCCATACCCACCAGACCGCCTTCTTCCAGCTTCCGGATGATGGATTCTTCCGTATATTCAGAAATATCCATCCACTCGTTTGTATAGCTTCCGTAACTACACGGTAATTCACATGACTCCACTGCAATCTCGCAGCTTCCTTCCGAAACACTTAGGACTGTTCCGGTAACCGGTGCATGTAAAACAGATGTGAGAAAATGAGTACTTTCCCCGATCAGCTGACCCTGCTGTACATGATCTCCGGCTTTCACGATACAGCTGCAGGCAGGACCAAGCCCCTGCTTCATGCTGACTGTTACCGTCTTGGGAATGTACTCAATGATTTGCTTTCCGGCAGTCAGTGCCTTATCCTGTCCATTGGTCGGATGCACACCACCGAAAAAGTGAAACATTTGTTTTTCCATATTTTCCTTCCTTTTGATAGTTTGTATAAAGCAGGTGTATTCTAGCATGCGTTATGTAACCTTGACAATATAGTTCCCAGCTTTTTGTTAAATATATATCAATATTTTTTTGTTTACACAGAAAAACTGGTTAACTGTCCAAAAATAATGGAACAATTAACCAGTTTTTTCTTAAAAAGATATAGATGCTGTTATATCGGTTTTTGGATTATGAATTTAATAACTCCAGCAACCCATCCATGGTCTCCACTACATATTCCGCACCGCATTGTTCGAACTCGCCTTCCACAGCAAATCCCCAGGTAACCCCTATACAGGGAACCTCGCACTCATGGGAACCCAGCACATCAAATTTGGTATCCCCTACCATCACGGGGTTCTCCACCTTACATCCCAGTGCTTTTGCTTCTTCTAAAGCTGCCCGTACACGGCCTGCCTTTTCACCACCAATGCCGTTATCAGGAGCTGCACAAAATATGGGAAAATATTTTCTCAAGCCAAAATGCTCCAGCACCCGGGTTGCAACACCGTCCGGCTTGGAGGTTGCGATTCCCAGCATTTTACCGCTCTTTGAAAGTTCTTCCAAAACATTTTCGATTCCGGGATACGGATGGTTTTCCTTCCATCCGATGGGAAGGTAACGTTCATTGAAAATGTTTCGGGCACGGATGGCCTCCTCTCTGGAAAACCCGTAAAAATTCATAAAAGAATCTATGAGAGGCGGTCCGATAAACCTGCAAAGATTGTCCGGATCGTTCTCCGTAATCCCATAGTGGGAGAGTGCATACTGTACACACTTCATAATTCCCTCACTGGAATCTGTCAGGGTTCCATCTACATCAAATAATATCAAATCAAAATTTTCTTTCATGGCATCTCCTAATCCTGCTATAGTCTCTTTGACAGAACCGTTATCCTAACGGATCACCCGAAGCTTTTCTTTTTCCAGATACATGACCGCTTCAGTATGATATCCAAAATTTTCACCGTCCACATGCATCGGGAGTGGTTTCGATGATCTTAGGGTGATTTTCTCACCACGTTTGATATGTACTCCCTTAAAAAAACGATGCCATCCTCTGTAGGCCAGGGGAATGACCATCAAAAGCTTCAGTTTCGGGATATTGTCTACCATACAGATATCCAGAAGATCGTCACTCCAGCTTGCACTTGGACACATCATCACACGTCCCCCTTCGTAAGGGCCGTTCATTACGGAACTGAAAAAATTCTTTTCCAGTTTTATGGGTGCTTTGTGATCGATCTCAATTTCCATGGGTTGGGTACGAAAGGCAAAAATCTGCTTCAGGGCAATTGCCACATAACTGAGTTTTCCGAGTTTCAGCTTATTTAAAAGTTTTTTCATTCTGGAAACCGCCACCTCATGACAGATGGCCGCATCCCAACCCATACCGCAGCTGACTGCAAATCGTCTCCGCACTCCCTCTGCCTCTACCACACCGACATTCATCTGCAGATGAGATTTATTTTCCAGTATATGCTCAATGGATGTTACCGGATCTGTAGGCAGATTCAGTCCCCCGGCCAGATCATTTCCGGAACCGGTAGGAATGTATCCCAGAATCGTATCCGAAAGCCTTACAATACCATTGACTACCTCATTGACCGTACCGTCTCCACCAAGAGCTACAATGGTGTGCTCTCCTTCTCCCCCAGTCAGCTCTCTGGCAAGCTCCGTAGCATGTCCTATCCGTTTTGTGTAAAACACCTCATACTCTATCTCAGAACTTTTCAGTACCTGTTCCACTTCTCTCCAGATTTCGATTCCTCTGCCCGTCTTGGAGGCAGGATTTACAATAAACTGTAACTTCATACACGACCCTCATCTTTTGAAAAAAGGGAATGGCAAGCCATTCCCTTTGAAATTATTTAACGATTACTTTTTTAAAGTTTTTCTTGCCTCGTTTTAATACAATGCCGTCACCGATTTCTTCCGCAGTAAATGCTTTGGAAATCTCTGTGATCTTTTCTCCATCTACGGATACACCGCCCTGCTCTACCGCACGTCTTCCTTCACTTCGTGAAGGTACCAGGCCTGATTTTTGAAGCATAGTAATGATATCAATAGAACCATCTTTAAAATCGTCTGCGGTAATTTCTGCGGTAGGCATATTTTCAGCATCTCCTGTGGAGAATAATGCTTTTGCTGCTTCCTGTGCCTTCACAGCTTCTTCCTCGCCGTGTACTAACTTGGTAAGTTCAAATGCCAGGATCTCTTTTGCTTTATTTAACTGGCTGCCCTCCCAGTCATTCATCGCATCGATTTCTTCCATTGGAAGGAAGGTCAGCATACGGATACATTTTAATACATCCGCATCTGCCACATTTCTCCAGTACTGATAGAATTCAAATGGAGAAGTCTTGTTTGGATCCAGCCATACAGCACCTTTCTGAGTTTTACCCATCTTCTTACCTTCGGAGTTTAAAAGCAAAGTGATCGTCATGGCATGTGCATCTTTGTGAAGCTTTCTTCTGATCAGTTCTGTACCGCCCAGCATATTGCTCCACTGGTCATCTCCACCAAACTGCATATTACAGCCGTATTTTTGGAATAACATATAGAAGTCATAGCTCTGCATGATCATGTAGTTAAATTCCAGGAAGCTTAAACCTTTTTCCATACGCTGTTTGTAGCACTCTGCTGTGAGCATACGGTTTACGGAGAAATGTGCACCAACTTCACGGAGCACTTCAATATAGTTCAGTCCCATTAACCAGTCAGCGTTGTTTACCATCAGTGCTTTTCCATCGGAAAAATCAATAAATCTTTCCATCTGCTTTTTGAAGCAGTCACAGTTATGCTGAATGGTTTCTACCGTCATCATGCTTCTCATATCAGAACGGCCTGACGGATCTCCAATCATCGCTGTTCCGCCGCCGATCAGAGCAATTGGTTTGTTACCTGCCATCTGAAGACGTTTCATTAAGCAAAGAGCCATGAAATGTCCTACATGAAGGCTGTCCGCAGTCGGATCGAATCCGATATAGAAAACGGCTTTCCCGTTATTGATCATTTCTTTGATTTCTTCTTCATTTGTTACCTGAGCAATGAGGCCTCTGGCAACCAGTTCGTCGTAAAGTGTCATATTCGTTTCCTCAATTTCTAAAAATCTAAAATCGTTTCAAGTTTATAACAGCTTGCCTTGCAATGTCAAGGTTTTCAGCTGTTTTCCCGGCTTAATATACCACTAAGCAGGCTGTTCATTCCAAAGACACCTTCCCTTTTTGACAGCTTTTCCAAAAGCTCGATATTTTCATCGGAATGTTCTACCTCTCTGGAATAATCTTTGGCTGCTTCCAAAATCGCAGCCATCTTACCCTTTTCTGGTTCTTCCTTCCATAATGTTTTTGCAATCTCCAGGATCATCAGCGTTCCAATGATGGAAAACTTCATTTTTGCATGGGCTTCTTCATCATAAACCGCACCGCAAAAATAGGTGAAGATAAAATAGACCATAAGATGCTCTGCAATGATCTCCGGATCCGCATCTTTCTCTGGCTCATTCCAAAGTTTGTCCAATTCCTCATCCTCCACATTTTCCATGGTCTTTTTCAAAAGCTTTGGCCAGGATTCCCGAAGTACCTCCAGTTTTTGAAATTGCTTCAGCATTCCCTTTTTGAAATCCTTTGACGCTTCCGTAAGTCCTTCATACTTAGTCAAAAGCTTTCCAAATCTCTTCTTTGCACCGGGCTTCGTATAACGTGCAAACACATCCTCCATGGCAGCGGTATGTCCACGATAGATTCTTGCCTGCAGATCATGGGTAAATGCCAGCACCATTGCCATACGTCTTCTGATGGGCATGGCACGGTCCTGTAAAATATCCAGGATTATTTCTCTTGCATCCGTCAGTTTACTGTATAAGAAAAAATCAAAATCATCGTAGATTTCTTCCTTATAGGGCTTCTCCACAGTGATAAACTTTACCGGCTCCTTATTTCCTAAGATCAGCTTCGCGGCCTCCGGACAGGACATGGCAAGAGAGATTTCCCGCACATTTTCAAACTCCTCAAAGTGGCGGGGATAGGTTTTACAGGTCCTGCAAAACATCTCCGGTCCTGCTTCCGTATAAATATCACACAGATTATTCTCATCCAGGAAGGCACAGCGTCTGTCCTCGTACTGTTTGAAAACGCCTTCCCGCCAGTCGATAGAATTTGCCAGACGATTCCCGAAAGGGCCTTCAAAGGTGTGATATTTTTCCAGTGTATCTTCATCAATGACAATTTGCCAACCTGCACAACAGGTGTCAGGACATTTGTCCGCAATACACCTGAATTTTCTATAATAATAGGGTACCCGTATTTCCATAGTTTCCTCTTATCGTACCTGAAAGGTACTAATCTTATTTACTCGCGTATTTCTATCGGAAGTCCGTCCGGATCCTTAAAGAAGGTCATCCGCTCCTCGGTAAACACATCAAAACGGATGGGCTCTGTCTCAATCCCTTTGGAATTCAGTTCCTCCACTGCCTTTTCAATATTTTTCACCTTAAATGCCAGATGGCGAAGTCCCAGTGCCTCCGGATAGCTTAGACGTTTCGGTGCATTTTTGTTTACAAAAACCTCCAGCTCACAATCCCCCAGGGAAAGATCCAGCTTGATATCCGCCCTGTCTTCCCGATGGTTTTCCCTGATCACCTTAAAGCCCAGTTTGCGGACATAAAAGTCCATGGTCTTTTCATAATCCGATGTAATAATTGCAATGTGATGAATCTCTTTTAACTTCATAGTCTTACCCCCTCGTTTTTATAGCTGCTGTTCACTCCGCATAATAATCTGTTGTAAACTCTGCATTGATTTCTGCGATTTCTTTCTTTCCATCGATATAATCCCGGTACATTTCCCAAAGATCAATGTCGCAGTCCTCCAGGCCGTCGTCTGCCGGTATCCACTGCTTAATGATGGCAATGCGTTCCTGTTTTGTTGTGTCTTTGATTAATGTACTTTTCATTTCACTATTTCCTCCGGATTTTTCTAATTTCCATTATATACATTCTACCCTTTGAAAACAATTCATTTTCTGCTATAATGCAAACTGCTTTATAAAATTATTGATTGAGGTTGTACACATTATGATTTCTATTATCATTGCAAACATTATTGATTTCATTGCCTCCATGGTACAGATCTACTCCGGCACCATCAAAGATAAAGGCAAGATATTATTATTTCAAATCCTTCAGTTAGGTATCCAGACCATCAGCATGCTCTTACTTGGAGCCATTCCGGGTGCCATCAGCAATGTACTTTCCTGTATCAGAAATTATCTCTGCTACAAAAACATTTTTACCTGGCCGATTAAAATCATATTAATTGTACTGTCGTTCCTACTGACTGTACTTTTTAACAATCAGGGATTGTTAGGTTATCTTCCGTTTGTGGTATGTACTGTCTATGTGCTTCTTATGGATATCAAAGATCCGGTGAAATTTAAACTTTTGGTAACACTGACCTTTGTTCCATGGGTATTTTATTTTTTCATCATCAGATCTTACACCGGTGCATTTTTTGCAGCGGCAACGGTAGTCACCAATTTTTATACGTTAATCAAAATGAAGCAGCAGGCATGACCTGCTGCTTCGAACTTTCTGTCCTCATTTACTTTGCTGTCACACGATTCAGTCTTTCATGCATGGCAGCCATCAATGCCAGCAGACACAAAAGATATATCGGCAACAGTGCAACGGAAATATTGTTTGCAATCACACCAAATAAAGGCGGCATCGCCAGGGTACCGATATAGGCAAAGGCCATCTGTGCACCAATGATTGCCTGAGATTTATCCGCTCCAAAATGCTCCGGTGTAGAATGGATGACACAGGGGTAGATTGGTGCACAGCCAAGTCCAATGAGGATCAAAGCCGCCAGTGCAAGCTTTGCATTTCCCGGAATCAGCATCACGAGAATTCCAATAAGAATAATTCCCTGGCCCAGACGAATCATCTGATGATCCTTTAACTTCATGGTAACAAAGCCACTGATGGCTCTTCCCACAGTGATCCCGATAAAAAACATGGCAGCATAGCTTGCAGCCTGGTCTTTCGGTACTCCTTTATATAAATGAAGAAAACTGCTTGCCCACAGACCGCTTGTCTGTTCAATCGCACAATAGCAGAAAAAACAGGTAAGCACAGCCTTGGCACCACGAATCTTTAAGATCTCCTTTAACGGAATGGGCTTTCTCTCTTCTCCTGTACTCTCCACGATGGTTTTACGATGTTTCCAAAGTGGAAGACTGATAAATAATACGGCAGTCAATAACACCTGCAAAATTGCAATATAGCGGTATCCCATAGGCCATCCCTTCCCATGAGTCAATGCATACCCCATAATATAAGGTCCGGTTGCAGCACCCACACCCCACATACAGTGAAGCCAGCTCATATGACGGCTTTCATAATGAAGTGCTACATAGTTATTCAGTGATGCATCCACGCTTCCTGCACCAAGACCATAAGGAATGGCCCACAGGCACAACATCCAGAATCTGGTGGAAATGGAAAATCCAAATAAAGCCACTGCCGTCATAGCAACACTGACTGCGGTTACCAGACCTGTTCCAAACTTTAAGGTAATCCTGTCACTTTGCAGGCTGGAAACGACTGTACCAAGTGCAATGATCATGGACACGATTCCTGCATAAGAGAGGGAAACTCCAAACTGGGTATACATCATAGGCCAGGCTGATCCCAATAAAGAGTCGGGCAGTCCCAGACTGATAAAGGCCAAATAGATGATTGCTAATAATAATTGTATCATTCCTAAAAATTACTCCTTTGTCATACACTGCCACCATCATACCATTATCTTTCAATGATTCCTAGTGCGAATTTCTCAGTTTTGCTAACGAAATGCTACCTGTTCAGCACCTTCCGGCGAATATCTTTTGAACAGTTTTACAGATTATACTTTAGCGAAATACCTTAGTAAAACTGCACAATTATTTTGTCATATTTTGTAAATTCTCATCATTGACAGTAAATAGTTCTTTTGTTATCATACTTCCTGTGAAGTAGTTTGTGACTGGTAAAGCAGGCAAGGCCTACGAATTAGCACCATTGGTTCGGCATGGACTTTGAAGGGTTGTATACGTAGCAGTGTCTGTTTTTTATTTTACCCAAAAAGGAGATTGCCGTCAGATGAAGGTGGTAAAGGCACTGAATAACAACATGGTTCTTGCCCGCGATGATCAGGGAAATGACTGCATCTGTCAGGGAAAAGGAATTGGCTTCCAAAAGCGTTCCGGTGACCCTTTAGACAGTCGTATCATTGAACGCTGTTTTCGCCCTTCCTCTTTGGATGAAAGTCGGCATTTTCAGCAGCTTTTTTCAGAGATTCCTGATGAATACTGGGAAATTGCAGAAAAGCTGATTGCCTATGGTAAAGAGCATTTCAAAATTCAGGTATCCCAACGAATTATTTTACCGCTGTGTGACCATATGGCCGGCAGTGTAGAGCGTTATCGCAGACATGTGGAACTTAAAAATCCGTTGCTTTGGGATATCAAAAGGATCTACCCCAAAGAATTTAAGATTGGAAAATATGCTCTTACACTTTTGGAAGAACGTTTTGGCATTTCCATGGAAGAGGATGAAGCCGCTTTCCTTGCATACCACTTTGCCAGCGCCCAGCTTAACAATAGCCAGGGAAACGCATCTCAGGATATGATGACGACCCTTGTCGGCCGTATCATTGATCTGGTTCAGTTGTCTTTCCAAATTACTTTGGATGAGGAAGATTGGAATTACCAGCGCTTTCTTACGCACCTGAAATTTTTTGTCAACCGTGTTGCGTCCCGCCATCCTTATGAGGGAAATGAAGACACAGAATTATATGATGAATTAAAGGCACGCTATCCCCATGTTTATCGATGTGTAGAACGGGTAGCGGATCTGGTTCTGATAGATTATCACTTTGACATCAGCAATGAGGAACGTCTTTATCTGATGATCCACATTGAGCGGGTTACCCGCCGTTATAGAAATAAATAATTTCATAACAACCTTTCAATACAGGATTGTGACCTTAAGTGGGCAAGACCTGGAAAGGACATGAGACTTTTCATGTTCTCTTCCGGTCTTGCCTTTTTTATATGATCCGACAGCCGCATATGCTGTCATCCTATAAGATTTTTGATACGGAGGTAAAGCGATGGCCTTAGATTACATTGAAACATCCAGAAAAATCATTGACGCCGTGGGCGGTTTATCCAATATCAGAGAAGTTTCACATTGCATGACCAGACTCCGCCTTGTATTAAAAGATGAACGCAAAGTAAATGATGCAGCTGTAAATAAGATTCCGGGAGTGAAAACTGTCTTTAAACAGTTTGACCAATATCAGCTTGTGATTGGCAATGAAGTTGCCGATCTTTGCAAGGCAATGAACACTCTTGGAGATTTCGATTCTATGAATTCCCCCGAGGAGACGCCATTTTGTTCCCCCCTTCAACGTCTCTTCAGTTTTGTGGCAGGGTGTATGACCCCCCTTCTCCCTGCAATGCTTGGCACCGGTATGATCAAGGTTGTCCTGACACTTCTGACAACCTTCGCCGGTGTAGATACGGCATCTTCTACCTACATTATTTTGAACGCAATGGGAGATTGCTTTTTCTTCTTTCTGCCAATCTTTCTTTCCTATACTATCGCCAAAAAAATTGGCGGTACCCCCGTACTGTTTATGACTGTTGGAGCTGCAATGGTCTATCCGGAACTTCTTTTCCTCCTTATGGGCGGTTCTTTGGAACTTAGCTCCTTTATGGGTCTACCCTGTACTTACTTTTTCGGTGTTCCGGTGATCTGCAGTAACTATACTTCTTCTGTATTGCCCATCTTTCTGATGGCCCCTGTGATGAAAGCAGTGGAAGATTTTGCTGACCGTATTTCCCCTCAGGTTATAAAATCATTCTTGAAACCACTGCTTTTTGTCACCATCTGTGTACCGGTGGCATTGATTCTCCTGGGACCCATTGGAAATATTCTTGGGAATGTCCTTGCCAATGTATTCACCTGGATGCACCATTCCTGCGGTTGGCTGACCATGGGTCTTGTATCCGCACTTATGCCGTTTATCATCATGACAGGAATGCATTATGCTTTAATTCCTCTCTATTTAAATAATCTTGCAACCCTCGGATTTGATGCCCTTGTCCTTGTGACCATGTTCTGTTCCAATCTGGCACAGGGTGGAGCTTCCCTGGGTGTTGCAGCAAAAACAAAACAGACTGAGACAAGATCCGAAGGCTTTGCCAGCGCAGTCTCTGCAATGATTGCCGGTGTTACAGAACCTGCCATGTATGGCATCAACCTTCGATACCAAAAACCCATGATTGCTGCAGTCATCGCTGCCGGGGTGTCCGGTTTATTCTGCGGACTGACCGGCGTATCAGGTTATACCATGGGAGGCTCACCTTCCCTGTTGACCCTCATTACCTTTATTGGCGGAGAAGCACCCATGCGTAATGTCTTTTGTGGTATCATTGCGGCTGTAATCAGTATTGCCCTTTCTTTCACCCTGTCATTTCTTCTCTATAGAGACAGCGAAAGTGCGGAAGAAAAACCGGCAACAGAACCAACACCATCATCGGAAGAACAGACTTCTGTGTACAGACCATTGGTTCAAAGAATCGTTCTGACAGCTCCTCTTACGGGTGATGTGGTTGCATTATCCGACGTGCCGGATCAGGTTTTTGCCAGCGGTGCTTTAGGAGAAGGTGCTGCAATCATTCCGACAGACGGCAGGGTTTGCGCCCCATGTAACGGGGTGATAGCCGCTACCATGGATACGGAGCATGCCATCAGCCTTGTCTCCGATGAAGGTCTGGAGCTCCTCATTCATGTAGGACTCAACACTGCAGAGCTTGACGGAAAGTATTACGAATATAAAGTTTCCAAAGGTTCTAAAGTTAAAGAAGGGGACGTGCTGATTGAATTTGACATTGCGGGCATTACCGCTGCCGGATATACTCTCCATACTCCGGTGGTCGTTACGAATTATGACCAGTATGTATCCATTAAAACAATGGTGGAATCCTCTGTAAAAGTTGGAGAAGATTTCTTAAGTATTGTGTAACCAATACCAAAAACTCAACTCAAATTGCTTATTCCTTATGAATAGTATCCGAAACGATCGCTTCGATGGCATACTCCAATGCTGCTATAATATCCCGAAGCGCCATTCCCGGGGTTCCTGACGGCTTGTCCACCAACTGCTCCATAGCGTAAGGCACATGGATAAAGCCTGCCCTCATGCCCGGATATTTCGTAGCTGCCATATGAAGTGCCCGGTACATCACACTGTTGCATACATAGGTTCCTGCAGTATAAGAAATGTGACTGGGCAGTCCGTGGGCACGAATGTTTTGCACCATAGCCTTGACCGGAATGGTTGCAAAATACGCCGCCGGACCATCTGCTTCCAGTGTGATTTCCATCGGCTGGTATCCGTCATTATCCGGAATTCTTGCCTCTGCCAGGTTGATCGCTACCCATTCCGGTGTAATCTCCGCACGGCCTCCTGCCTGTCCCACACTGATCACCACATCCGGACGATGAATTTCCACTGCTTCTTCCATCACCTTTTTACTACCGTTAAATGAGGTGGGGATTTCCAATTTGATAATTTTTGCCTCCCTGATGGTATCCGGCAAAAGCTTCACGGCTTCATATGCGGGATTGACTTTCTCTCCACCGAAGGGATCAAATCCGGTGATTAGTATTTTCATTCTATGCTAAACTCCTTTTGTATATCTATATTTTTGCTTTCTCTATTCTTCTTCATAATCGCCCTCTATTTTGCGGACTCTCTTTTTTAAGATTACCACCCAAATGGATAATGCGGCATAAAGCACAACAAATAAAATCACTGCCAGAATCACAAAGGTCCAGAAGGCTGCTTCCAAAGCACCGTAATTCACATAATTGACTGCTGAGAAGATAATCCCAAATACAACTGCAGCAGCCAGACTTACGAGAAGATTTGTCTTTGCATTGGGCTCCAACTTTCTGTCCCAGATACCGTTTTTCATACACCCAACACAAATATACAGGGCAAGGCACATAAAGATGATCCATTCACCCGCCACATACTTCCACTCTCCGATGCCGAAGATCATTTGCTGTACAAACAGAGACATCAGCAGTGCCCAAAACGCAAACCAGCATCCATTGTGCTCAATCTGTAATAATTTCTGTTCCTGTCTTTCATCCAGTTTATTTTTCATTTTTCTCATTTTCTTTTTCCTCCCAAAAAATATCATCCAATGTTTTTCCAAGTTCCCAGCAGATGGCAAGGCACAGCTTTAATGTGGGGTTATAATCCCCTGCTTCGATCATGCCGATGGTCTGTCTTGTGACTCCCACTCTTTTTGCCAGTTCAATCTGGGATATGTCTTTTTCCATGCGTGCAAATTTCATTTTTAAATTTTTCATGTTCCGCCTCCTTTATCTTCATCATACTCCTTCACATTGCATTTGTCAACTATATTTTACATTTGCAATTTGAATACACAGGCAAACAGGCGTAAAATTGGTAAACGTAAAGTAAAATTATTAATTCGACTCTCATTTAGATTTATAATATTGGGGAACCATTTGGCAGAATTGCCTACTAGAATTATTTATCAGAATAATGACCTT
>CALZFY010000044.1:0-21509 GCA_945786935.1 uncultured Lachnoclostridium sp. | reverse complement strand
ATATGTTTCTGCTTTCTTTTGGAAAAGATAAGAAAACATGGGATTTTGGTGAAGAGCCACTTCCTTTTACAGCTTTTCAATTTGGAAATTTACTGATTACAGATGAAGAGTTACTCTCAGATCTGGAAAAAGCCCCGAAATGCAATGCTGTTTTAGAGGCGGATATATCTGTGTTAGGAGCATCAGTTACGGATAAAAAGTATGATCGCCCTGCAAACCCGGCATTGTCGTTAGTCGGAGATGCAAAAACAGGAACCATCATTAAATTTGAAATGCTGGAACCGGGGGATGATGCGATTGTAATACTGGCGGAAATTCTGATAGGTTTTATTTTTCAATTTGGAGCACCGGAGGAAATAAGAGTGTCAAATGTAATTGTAGAAGCAGGACTTGAGCAGATATGTAATGTGTGCGGTATTAAACTTCGCAGAGTAAAAAGATTAGAAGGATTAGAAGAATTCAAATATAGCATGCAAAGATTTAAATAGTAACAGTTTGCCAGGTTGAAGGAAATACCGGATGGCGGTAAAGGGTAATAGTAAGGGAACAGTGCTAAAATACCTTTATTGACTTGACTGCAGATAGTCAGAGAGGAGTACGTAAAATGATCAAAAACGAACCAAAGATTAAAAATGCGTTGATTACAGCAATTCGTGAGCAGCTGGAGTATCGGGCACTTTGAATGTACCTGCTTTGTCAGAAGAACATAATTAGAAAATTTCATAAAACCCTAAGAAATTTCCTGCGTAATTTTTCATGAACCTAAATTATAATATACCTATAGAAGTGATCCGGAAAATAATATGACACAGGGAGGTTTGATTTTATGCGAAAAAGAATTCGATTGTTAGCTTCATTGCTGATGGTTTCTTTGCTTGCGGCCGGCTGCGGCAGTTCCGATAAGTTTATGGCTACAGAAAGTGCTATGGCAACGGAAGATTATGCAGTGGAAGAAGAGAAGGCTTTTGATGAGATGTCATCAGACAGTGGTGCGGTAAATGCAGATATTTCAACGGTGGCTCAGAGTAACCGAAAGCTGATCCGTACTGTAGACCTTCAAATTCAGACGAAAGAATTTGATACAGTCTTAACGTCTGTTCAGGAAAGAGTACAGGAGCTGGGAGGATATGTGGAACAGTCTTCGATTGACAGCGGTTCTACATATTATAGTTCTTATAACAGGTACAGTTATCTGACAGTCCGAATTCCAAGCGACAAGCTGGATGGATTTTTGGATAATGTGAAAGAGACTGCTAATGTAACTAATATTTCCGAGTCCACAGAAGATATTACACTAAGATATGTGGACGCAGAAAGCCGTAAAATCGCACTGGAAACTGAGCAGAGCCGACTCCTGGAACTATTGGAAAAAGCTGAGACTGTAGAAGATATCATCACCATTGAAAGCAGATTATCAGAAGTTCGTTATCAGCTGGAATCCTATGCATCCCAGCTTCGCACCTTTGATAATCAGGTGGATTACAGTACTGTACATATCAATATCCATGAAGTGGACAGAGAAACCAAGGTGGAGCCAAAAGGTTTCTGGGATGATGTAAAAGAACAATTTGGTGACAGCCTTTATGGAATTGGAAATGGTATCAGAGGATTTGGAATATGGTTCCTCGGTTCTTCACCTTATCTGGTCATTTGGGCGATTGTGATTGCAGGCGTGGTTTGCGCAGTTAAATTTGTCAAGAAAAAAAGAATCCAAAAGCGAACTTTAAAGCCACAGGCACCGGAAGAGAAAGTTGATAAGAAGTAACTGTGCAAAGATATCATGAAAGATCGTAACTGTTCAGAAGTCACGATTTCGTAAGTTTTTTGTAAGAAAATCCAAAGTTTAGCAAACAAAAATGAAGGGAACAGGTCCTCCGTCAGAATAAATGACGAGGACTTTGTTCCCTTTTTAATCAGATCTTTATAATTAATTATATAACTGTCCAGAAACTTGTCTGTAAGAAGCTAAACAGATATCATTATTTATTAATATTCGCCCTCTTGCGGAGAGTCGGATCTAAAATCTTTTTACGGATTCGGATATTCAATGGTGTGATCTCCAGAAGTTCATCAGTATCGATAAATTCCAGCGCCTGTTCCAGGCTTAAGATCCGTGGCGGAGTCAGCTTTAATGCTTCATCTGCGCTGGAGGAACGGGTGTTGGTCAGCTTCTTTGTCTTGCAGACATTTAGTTCAATGTCTTCTGCTTTACCGTTCTGTCCGATGACCATGCCGGAATATACCTTCTCGCCGGGTCCGATAAATAAAGTACCGCGCTCCTGTGCATTAAAGAGACCGTAGGTGATGGAAACACCGTCTTCGAATGCAATGAGGGATCCGGTTTTACGGTATTGAATATCTCCTTTGTAAGGGCCATACCCTTCAAATTCCGTATTCATAACACCGGTACCTTTGGTGTCTGTTAAAAATTCTCCCCGGTAGCCAATGAGACCTCTGGAAGGAATTAAAAATTCCAGGCGGGTGGAACCTGCTGCATTGGTACTCATTCCCTGCAGTTCACCTTTTCGCTCACTGAGCTTCTGAATGACAGTACCGGAAAATTCATCATCTACGTCAACAAAAACTCTTTCCATTGGCTCCAGCTTGTTTCCCTTTTCATCTTCACGATAAAGTACCTCAGCTTTGCTGACCGCAAATTCATAACCCTCACGTCTCATATTTTCAATAAGAACGGATAAATGTAATTCACCGCGGCCTGAAACCTTAAAACGGTCTGCATCCTCAGTTTCCTCTACACGAAGGCTGACGTCTGTATTCAATTCACGGAAGAGTCTGTCGCGTACATGACGGGAAGTGATAAATTTACCCTCCTGACCGGCTAACGGGCTGTCATTTACCATGAACTGCATCGCAATGGTAGGTTCAGAGATCTTCTGGAATGGGATCGGCTTTGGATCTTCAGGGGAGCATAAGGTATCTCCGATATGGATATCTGCAATACCGGAAATGGCTACGATAGAACCGATGCCGGCTTCCTTTACATCCACCTTATTTAATCCGTCAAATTCATAGAGCTTACTTACTTTCACCTTTTTGCATTTATCTGGTTCATGATGGTTTACAAGCACAACTTCCTGATTGACGGAAATTTTACCGTTGTCCACCTTACCTACACCGATACGTCCGACATATTCGTTAAAGTCAATGGTACTGATCAGTACCTGAGTGCCTGCATCCGGATCTCCTTCCGGTGCAGGAATGTAATCAATGATCGTATCAAACAGAGCCGTCATATCAGAAGTTGGCATACCAAGGTTTTTGGTTGCATATCCTGCTTTTGCAGAAGCAAACAGGAATGGACAATCCAGCTGTTCATCATTGGCATCCAGCTCTAAGAGTAGTTCTAATACTTCATCAATGACTTCGTTTGGTCTTGCTTCCGGACGGTCTACCTTATTAATGCATACGATTACATGAAGATCTAACTCCAGTGCTTTTTTCAAAACGAATTTTGTCTGTGGCATCGGACCTTCAAAAGCATCTACGACCAGGATAACACCGTTCACCATCTTTAAGACACGTTCCACTTCTCCACCAAAGTCAGCGTGTCCGGGGGTATCAATAATGTTAATCTTTGTACCCTTATACATGACAGCGGTATTTTTGGAAAGGATGGTAATACCACGCTCTCTTTCGATATCACCGGAGTCCATGACACGTTCTGCCACTTCCTGATTTTCACGGAATACACCGCTTTGTTTTAACAGTTCATCCACCAAAGTTGTTTTACCATGGTCAACATGGGCAATGATGGCGACATTTCTAATATCATCTCTCTTCATAAGTTTTCCTCAAATAAATAGACTATGATCTGCAGTGGCTGCACACAATCGGCACAGTTACTACATACTTTATAGTTACTTTACAACTAATCTAGTTTATCACGTTCATTTCACAGGTCAAGGTCAAAATTGCATTTTTTTGCATACAGCCCCTTTTAATTACCTTAAGGGTACTTTAGATTACTATTTTTTTCTCTTCACTCTTAACTGACGCTCCGGAAGGCAGGTGTTACCCCTCAGTGCAGGCGTCGTCCCCCTCAACTATGTCTAAGTATCACTAGCCACTCGCAGGAGAGCCTGCTTCGCGGAGTGATACTAAGACAGGATTTTCGGGCTCCTTTGGCTTAACGCACTGTGGTGCAACACCTACCTCCCGGGCTGTTAGTAGCAAAATTTAAGAGATAAATTTTATGAATTCCAAATTAAACAATTATCCATCATTGTTGTGGATTGTTTCTCTTTGTTGATATTATCCATTCGAATGAATTGCCAGCTTTGAACGACTGGTTTTTAAAACTTAAAATTAGGTCATCATAGGCATTTGATTTATATGATTTGTATTATTTGGCATTTTACTTATATTCTTCAAGGAACAGCCCGGGGCAGCCTCTGTCTGTGCACCGCATTTGGGCCAAAGGGGGCGGAAAATCCATCTTAGAACATCTTCGCGAAGCAGGCTCTCCTGCGAGTGATTAGATGTTCTTAGATTAGTTGGAGCCCCCGACGCCTGCGGTGCACGGATAGAGGCTGCCACAGGCGTCCCTTGAAAGAAAATGATAAACCAATTAGTAACCTAAAGAGTGATTTAATTGAGGAGCATGGAGTCAGAAAAGAGAAAATTTTGTCGGCTTATATTTTGCCTTATGGGAAAAATGTAAGATCCGGTCGAACGAAATATCCGGAAAATCTGGAATAAAATGGTCATGGGTGGAATATACATAGTAAAGATGACAATAGAAAAAGAAAAACGAGAGGAGAACAGTAATGTCAGATAAGATGATTGAAAACAACCAGGTATCCATAGTAGGAGAGGTAATGTCCAGTTTCACATTCAGCCATGAGATCTTTGGAGAAGGATTTTATATGGTAGATATCGCGGTGAAGCGATTAAGTGATTCAGAGGATATGATTCCTGTCATGGTATCCGAACGGCTGGTAGATGTAACCGAGGATTTAACAGGAGCTACGGTAAGGGTAGCCGGACAGTTCAGATCCTATAACCGTCATGATGAAAAGAAAAACAAGCTGGTGCTTTCGGTGTTTGCAAGAGAGTGGGAATTTATTGATGAAGAGGTGGAAAATGCCAAGACCAACCAGATCTTTTTAGATGGATTCATCTGTAAACCGCCGGTATACCGAAAAACTCCGCTGGGCAGAGAAATTGCGGATCTTTTGATCGCAGTGAACCGTCCATATGGAAAATCGGATTACATTCCATGTATCTGCTGGGGAAGAAATGCAAGATTTGCCTCCGGATTTGAGGTGGGAGGCAGAACTCAGGTATGGGGACGCATTCAAAGCAGGGAATACATGAAGAAGCTGGATGAGGAAGCCAGTGAGAAACGAAT
Source organism: uncultured Lachnoclostridium sp. (assembly GCA_945786935.1). Taxonomy (GTDB): domain Bacteria; phylum Bacillota; class Clostridia; order Lachnospirales; family Lachnospiraceae; genus HGM12587. The sequence goes on along the minus strand of CALZFY010000044.1, from coordinate 16,138 downwards.
TGCCTACGAAGTGTCCGTAAGCAAGCTGGAATATGTTTAATTGGTTGCAATTTCAGAGTGATTGTTGTAAGATATATTAAAATTTATTAACCAGTTTAGCATTCACATTGATACTAAAACGCAGTGAGAGAAAGGTCACCAAAAGAGTGTGTGGCTTATTTCTGGCGTAGAAGAGGAAATCATGAATCAGGGAGCAGTTATTGTATATTATGGTGATGGAAAAGGAAAATCATCCTCTGCCATCGGTCATGCGATCTGTGCAGCCGGAGCAGGAGAATCCGTTGCCATTATCCAGTTTTTGAAAGGAAATAATCAAAAGGAGATTGAATATTTAAAACGTCTTGAACCGGAGGTGCGGATCTTCTCCTTTGAGAAAAATGCTGAATTTTTTTCAGAACTTTCAAAAGAACAGAAAGAAGAAGAAATTCTCAATATCAGGAATGGCCTTAATTTTGCAAAAAAGGTTCTGGTTACAGGGGAAAGCACCATTGTGGTTTTGGATGAGATCTTGGGACTGTTGGAAAGAGAGATCATCTCTGTAGAGGACATTAAAAACCTGATTGAAACAAAAGAAGAAGGAACAGAATTAATTTTAACAGGTACTAATCTGGATAAGGAACTCATACCTTATGCAGATGCTATATATGAAATTAAGTCTAGAAAATAAAACCAATGAGGAGGAAGAAAATGTCAGTATTTAAAGGAGCAGCCGTTGCTATCATCACACCAATGCTTGCAAACGGTGAAGTGAATTATCCAAAGCTTGGTGAGATCATTGAGTTTCAGATTGCAAATAAGACAGATGCCATTGTTATTTGCGGAACCACAGGAGAGGCTTCCACATTAAGTCATGAGGAACATCTAGAAGTAATCGACTACTGTGTAAAGAAGGTAGCAAAGAGAATTCCGGTTATTGCAGGAACAGGTTCTAACTGTACCGAAACAGCGATCTATCTTTCTCAGGAAGCAGAAAAATCCGGTGCAGATGCACTTTTGGTTGTAACTCCTTATTATAATAAAGCAACCCAGAAGGGACTCATTGCACATTACACAGCAGTTGCAGAATCTGTAGAGTTGCCGATCATTATGTATAATGTTCCGGGCAGAACCGGATGCAACATTTTACCGGAAACAGCTGCAACCTTAGTAAAGAATGTGAAAAACATTGTAGGTATCAAGGAAGCAAGCGGAAATATCTCCCAGGTAGCGAAATTAATGAGTATCTGTGGCGATGAGATTGAACTTTATTCCGGAAATGATGATCAGATCGTTCCGATCCTTTCACTGGGAGGACTTGGAGTCATCTCTGTACTGTCCAATGTGGCACCAAAGGAAACACATGATATCGTTGAAATGTATTTAGACGGAGATGTGCGCGGAAGTATGGAACTTCAGTTAAAGGCAGTTCCACTCGTCGATCAGCTTTTCTGTGAGGTCAATCCCATTCCTGTAAAAGCAGCCATGGATCTGATGGGATTTGAAGTAGGACCGCTTCGTATGCCGCTGACAGAGATGGAAGAGGCACATAAGGAGAACCTGAAAGCTGCCATGAGAGATTTTGGCATTGAAGTAAAGTAATAATACAAAGAAGGGCATGGCTTTGGCTGTGCCCTTTATGAATACAAAAGGAGAATGAGATTATGATTAGAGTAATTATGCATGGATGCAATGGAAGAATGGGCCAGATCATTACAGGACTTCTGGCAAATGATACAGAGGCAAGAATTGTAGCAGGAGTGGATATGACAGATTCCAGGGACAACGGTTATCCTGTATTTACAAATCTTGCAGATTGTCAGGTAGAAGCAGATGTGGTCATTGATTTTGCATCTGCGAAGGCAGTGGACGGACTTTTAGATTACTGTGTGGAGAAAAAGCTTCCGGTCGTATTATGTACCACAGGTCTGTCAAACGAACAGCTCCTGCATGTGGAAGAGGCAAGCAAGTCCATTGCAGTGTTAAAATCAGGAAATATGTCTCTTGGAATCAATACTGTTCAGAAACTCATTGCTGATGCTGTGAAGGTTCTGGCACCTGCAGGGTTTGATGTGGAAATCGTGGAAAAACATCACAATCAGAAACTGGATGCTCCAAGCGGAACAGCGATCATGCTGGCAGACAGTGTGAATGAAGCAATGGACAACCAGTATCATTATGTATATGACAGAAGCAAGCTTCGTCAGGTGAGAGATACCAAAGAAATCGGAATTTCCGCTGTGCGTGGCGGAAGTATTGTAGGAGATCATGATGTGATCTTTGCAGGGACCGATGAAGTCATCACCATTTCCCACAGAGCCTATTCCCGCGCCGTTTTTGGGAACGGAGCGATCGCTGCTGCAAAATATTTAGCAGGAAAAGAGGCAGGCTACTACAATATGGGACATGTGATTGACGCAAAATAAAGTGGAGTGTGAACCAAATTGGAATTTAGACCTTGTATTGATATTCACAATGGAAAAATTAAGCAGATTGTAGGAAGCAGTCTGATGGATGAAAATGACCAGGCAGAAGAAAACTTTGTATCGGAGCAGGACGGAGCGTTTTACGCCAGATTCTATCAAAAGGATCAGCTTTCCGGAGGACATGTGATTATGTTAAATGGGAAAGATTCTCCATATTATGAGCAGACAAAGGCTCAGGCCATGCTGGCTTTAAAGACCTGGCCGGGAGGCTTTCAGGCAGGAGGCGGAATCACTGCAGAAAATGCAGCTGAATTTTTGGACGCCGGAGCAAGCCATGTCATTGTTACTTCCTATGTGTTTCGGGATGGACAGGTCAATTATGAGAATCTGGAAAAGCTGCAAAAAGAGGTAGGTAAAGATCACCTTGTTATTGATCTTAGCTGTCGCAAAAAAGAAGATGGTGCCTACTATGTGGTGACAGACCGCTGGCAGAAGTTTACGAGCCAGAAATTGGGAGAACCGCTTTTGGAAGAATTTTCCGCCTTTTGCAATGAGTTTCTGATTCATGCAGTAGATGTGGAAGGAAAAGCTTCCGGAATTGATCGTAATCTTATCAGAATGCTGGAAAGATCTAAGGCGGTGTCTATCACCTACGCGGGAGGCGTAACCACCATGGAGGATATTGATTCTGTAAAAGAATGCGGGCGCAATCACATCAATGTGACCATTGGAAGTGCCCTGGATATCTTCGGGGGTCCTCTTTCTTACAGGGAAGTTTTGCAGAAGATCCGGGAATCCTGAATTTGCTGCCGGGACAAAAACAGATACCTTAAATTTTTGTAAATTCATGAAAAACACTTTAGATAAATACAAATGTATGGTAGAATATTCCTATCAAAACAGTGAAGGAGATGAGCCTATGCGTTTTATTATCAGAGGTAAAAACATTGAGGTTACTGAGGGACTTAAAACAGCTGTGGAAAGCAAGATCGGAAGACTGGAAAAGTATTTCACAGACGACACAGAAGTATATGTTACCTTAAGCGTAGAAAAAGGACATCAAAAAATCGAAGTAACGATCCCGGTGAAAGGAACCATTATTCGTTCCGAACAGACAAGCTCAGACATGTACGTATCCATTGACCTGGTAGAAGAGGTCATTGAACGTCAGCTTCGCAAGTATAAAACCAAGTTGATTGCAAAGCACCAGGATGGAGGAAACTTCAAACAGGAATTCTTAAATCACGAGGCAGATGCTGAGGAAGAAATCCAGATCATTCGTACCAAATATTTTGAAAGAAAGCCAATGTATCCGGAAGATGCATGCTTGCAGATGGAACTTCTCGGACATGATTTCTTTGTATTCTTAAATGCAGAGAATGATGAGGTCAATGTTGTTTACAAACGTAAGAACGGAAGCTATGGTCTCATTGGTCCGGAAATCTGATAATTTCATTTAAAATTTACAGAAAGTTCATAAAAATCAAAGGGGTTGCGGTTTACCGCAACCCCTTTTTATGGTAAGATATGGGTTGGACTAACCAAATAAAAAAGAGATAACTGTTCAAAAACCACCGTTTGGGAAGGTACTGAACAGATGTAAAAGGAGTAATCTATGGGTTTTATGGAGAAGATCTTCGGCACTCACAGTGAAAGAGAGCTGAAACTGATTAATAAAACAATTGATAAAATCGAAAGCCTTCGTCCGGAAATGCAGAAGCTTTCTGATGAAGAGTTAAGAGGAAAAACAAAGGAATTTAAAGATCGTCTGGCAGCGGGAGAAACCCTGGATGATCTTTTGCCGGAAGCCTATGCAGTTGTCAGGGAAGCAGGAAAACGTGTACTTGGTATGGAACATTACAGGGTACAGCTCATTGGTGGTGTGATCCTTCATCAGGGACGTATTGCGGAAATGAAGACAGGAGAAGGTAAGACTCTGGTATCTACTCTCCCGGCTTACCTTAATGCCCTGGAAGGAAAAGGTGTTCATGTCGTTACAGTCAATGATTACCTGGCTAACCGAGATGCCGAGTGGATGGGGCAGATTCACAGATTTTTAGGACTTTCCGTAGGCTGTGTATTAAACAGCATGAAGAGTGAAGAACGCAGGGAAGCCTATAACTGTGATATTACTTACATTACCAATAATGAATTGGGATTTGATTATCTGCGTGACAACATGGTCATCTATAAAGAACAGCTGGTACAGCGCGGACTTCACTATGCCATCATCGATGAAGTGGACTCCGTTTTGATCGACGAGGCAAGAACACCGTTGATCATTTCGGGACAGAGCGGAAAATCAACCAAGCTTTATGAAGTTTGTGATTATCTGGCAAAGACCATGCGCCGAGGCGAAGCAAGTAAGGAATTCTCCAAGATGGATGCAATTCTTGGAGAGGAAATCGAAGAAACCGGAGATTTCATTGTGAACGAAAAAGACAAGATCGTCACATTGACTGCAGACGGTATCAAGAGAGTTGAACAGTATTTCAACATTGATAACCTGGCAGATCCGGAAAATCTGGAGATCCAGCACAATATTGAGCTGGCTCTTCGTGCCAACAACTTAATGCACAGAGATCAGGACTATGTGGTAAAGGATGATCAGGTACTGATCGTAGACGAGTTTACCGGTCGTATCATGCCGGGACGCCGTTATTCCGACGGTCTTCATCAGGCCATTGAAGCAAAGGAACATGTAAAGGTTAAAAGAGAAAGCAAAACTCTGGCAACCATTACTTTCCAGAACTTCTTTAATAAATACGATAAGAAAGCCGGTATGACCGGTACTGCCCTGACCGAAGAAAGAGAATTCCGTGATATCTACGGCATGGACGTTGTGGAAATCCCAACCAATCGTCCGATTGCCCGTCAGGATCTGGAAGATGCGGTATATGCGACCAAGGAAGAAAAATACCGTGCGGTAGTCCGTGAGATCGAAAAAGCCCATGCAAAGGGACAGCCGGTACTGGTAGGTACCATTACTATTGAAACATCAGAGCTTCTTAGTAATCTTTTACAGAAGAAGGGAATCAAGCACAATGTATTGAATGCGAAGTTCCATGAGATGGAAGCTGCCATTGTAGCAGAGGCCGGAGTTCATGGTGCTGTAACTATCGCTACCAATATGGCAGGCCGTGGTACAGATATTAAACTGGATGACGAAGCAAGAGCAGCCGGAGGTTTAAAGATCATCGGTACAGAGCGCCATGAATCTAGACGTATTGATAATCAGCTGCGCGGACGTTCAGGCCGTCAGGGAGATCCTGGTGAATCCAAGTTTTACATTTCTCTGGAAGACGATCTGATGAGATTGTTCGGTTCCGAAAGATTGATGGGAATTTTCCAGTCTCTGGGAGTTCCAAAGGATGAGGAGATCCAGCACAAGATGTTAAGCTCTGCCATCGAAAAGGCACAGACGAAGATTGAAAACAATAACTATGGTATCCGTAAAAATCTGTTGGAGTATGACCGCGTAAATAATGAACAGCGTGAGATCATTTATGAAGAACGCCGCCGTGTGCTGGATGGAGAAAGCATGCGGGATGTTGTTTATAAGATGATCACGGACACGGTAGAAAATACGGTCGATTCTCTGATCGGTGACGATCAGAACAAAGCAGACTGGGATTATATGGGATTAAACGAAGCACTTCGCCCGATTATTCCATTAGAACCGATTTTACCGGATCGCATCAAAGGTACGAAGAAGGATGAATTAAAGCATCAGCTGAAACAGGAAGCTGTGAAGCTTTATGAGGATAAGGAAGCACAGTTTCCGAATCCGGAAATGCTTCGTGAGTTAGAGCGTGTATTCCTTTTGAAAGTCATCGACAGAAAATGGATGGATCACATTGATGATATGGATCAGCTTCGTCAGGGAATCGGTCTTCAGGCCTATGCCCAGAGAGATCCGGTTGTAGAATACAAGATGTCCGGTTATGATATGTTCCAGTCTATGACTGACAGCATTCAGGAAGAGACTGTCAGACTTCTTCTCCATGTGAAGATTGAAGAAAAAGCGGAACGTGAGCAGGTAGCTAAGGTTACCGGAACCAACAAGGATGATACACTGGTGAAAAAGCCGACCAAACGTACAGATGCCAAGATTTATCCAAATGATCCCTGTCCATGTGGCAGCGGAAAGAAATACAAACAGTGCTGTATGAGAAAAAATAAATAAGAAAATTGCAATTTAAGCCCTATTCTTTCAGGATAGGGCTTGTTTTGTGAAAAAAAATCATATATGATAGACCTTAGTTTAACTCTCTAAAGAACTAAACTAAACAAAGAGAAGTAGAAAGAAGGTGCTACAGTGGTTGAATTAGATCAGATCAAATACACGCTGTCAACTTATGACAAACCTCTCGTAGAATTGAGGGATTCACTTTGACCTGGCTAACAAGTGTCAAAGGATCGAAGAGTTAGAAAGAGAAATGGAAGCTCCGGGGTATTGGGATAATCCGGAAAGGTCTCAGCAGGGGATGATTACCTTAAAATCCTTGAAGGACGAAGTAGAGACCTATGAGGGCCTTCGCACCAGCTATGAGGATATTGAAACCCTTTTGGAAATGGGCTATGAGGAAGAAGATGAGAGCCTGATTCCCGAGGTGCAGGCAGAGATGGATGATTTTATCAGGAGATTTGAAAATCTGCGTATTAAGACGCTCCTTTCGGGAGAATATGACAGGGATAATGCGATTTTAAAATTAAATGCAGGTGCCGGCGGTACAGAAAGCTGTGACTGGGCATCCATGCTGTATCGTATGTATACCAGATGGGCAGAAAGACATGGATTTACAGTCGAGGTGTTAGACTATCTGGATGGGGATGAAGCCGGAATCAAATCCGTTACCTTCCAGATCAATGGAGAAAATGCATATGGATACTTAAAATCCGAAAAGGGAGTTCACCGTCTGGTACGAATTTCACCGTTCAACGCACAGGGAAAACGCCAGACATCCTTTGTATCCCTGGATGTTATGCCGGATATTGAGGATGATATCGATATTGAGATCAATCCGGAAGATTTAAGGATCGACACCTACCGTTCCAGTGGTGCCGGTGGTCAGCATATTAATAAGACGTCTTCAGCGATTCGAATTACCCATCTTCCCACAGGAATTGTGGTGCAGTGTCAGAATGAGCGTTCTCAGTTCCAGAATAAAGATAAGGCCATGCAGATGCTGAAAGCAAAGCTTTATCTTTTAGAACAGCAGAAAAATGCAGAGAAGCTTTCAGGCATTCGCGGAGAAGTGACAGAGATCGGCTGGGGTAATCAGATTCGTTCCTATGTGATGCAGCCATACACGCTGGTGAAGGATCATCGTACCGGAGAGGAAGTCAGCAATGTAGGAAGCGTGATGGATGGAAACATCGATCCCTTTATCAATGCATATCTGAAATGGATCAATACCACACCGGAAGAGTCATAGAAAATACTTGCGATAATCAGGTGTTTAGGTGTAAAGTAGATAAAAGTTTTGATAGGAGTACTTTAGATTATGAAACATGTTGCGGTCATGGGCTACGGCACAGTAGGATCTGGTGTTGTGGAAGTCTTAAAAACAAATAAAGATATTATTGCCAAAAATGTTGGGGAAGAACTGAACTTAAAATACGTTCTGGACTTAAGAGATTTCCCGGGAGATCCCATACAGGAAGTGATCACCCATAATTTTGAAGATATTTTAAATGATGAAGAAATAACAGTTGTGGCAGAAGTTATGGGAGGAATCGAGCCTGCTTATACATTTACTAAAAAATGTCTCATGGCAGGAAAAAGCGTATGTACTTCCAATAAGGCTGTGGTAGAAAAACACGGTGCAGAGCTTCTTGCCATTGCAAAAGAGCATAATGTGAATTATCTGTTCGAAGCAAGTGTCGGCGGTGGTATTCCAATTATCCGTCCACTGCACAGCTGCCTTACAGCAGATGTGATCGAAGAGGTTTCCGGCATCTTAAATGGTACCACAAACTATATGCTGACAAAAATGTCCAGGGAAGGTGCCAACTACGAGGATGTATTAAAGGATGCACAGAACAAAGGATATGCAGAACGAAATCCTGAAGCAGATGTGGAAGGACACGATGCAGGAAGAAAGATTGCAATCCTTACTGCTTTGATCAGCGGTAAAAAAGTAGACTTCCAGGATATTTACTGCGAAGGTATTTCCAAAGTAACTCCGGAAGATATCGCCTATGCAAAAGCTATGGGTATGGAAATCAAGCTCTTGGGAAGCAGCAAAAGAAATGGCGAGCAGTACAGCATCATGGTATCACCGAAGATGCTCCCGGCGTCTCATCCGCTGTATTCTGTGAATGATGTATTCAATGCCATCTTTGTCAAAGGCAATATGCTTGGTGATTCCATGTTCTACGGCAGTGGTGCAGGAAAGCTTCCGACAGCCAGTGCAGTAGCAGGAGATATTGTGGAAGCTGCAAAGGTAACTGAAAATTTAGGATACCTGTGGTCAGAAGAAAAAGCACAGCTTGCCAATGTGGATGTAGTAGAAAATAAATTCTTTGTAAGAACTACCGCTTCCGTAGAAGAAGTAAAAGAGGCATTTGGATGCGTTCAGGTACTGGACAAGGTAGTTGCCGGTGAGATCGGTTTTGTAACCGAAACCATGACAGAAGCATTCTATAAAGAATGTGCTGCAAAATTAAACGGTATCATTTCCATGATCCGTGTTGAGGGATAGTGATTAAAATGAAATATGTATTGATCTTGGGTGACGGTATGGCAGACAGACCGATCCCGGAACTTGGCGGCAGGACACCGCTGGAATATGCAAAGACACCGACAATGGATGACCTTGCAAAAGAGTCAGAGATTGGATTGGTAAAGACTATTCCGGATGGTATGTCTCCGGGAAGTGATACGGCCAATATGTCTGTTTGTGGTTATGACCCGAAAATATATTATACAGGTCGTTCTCCATTGGAAGCGTTATCTATCGGCGTAGCCATGAAAGATACGGATGTTGCCATCAGAACTAACGTGGTGACTTTATCAGACGATGATCTTCCTTACGAACAAAAAACAATTTTGGATCACAGCTCCGGTGAGATTTCTACAGAGGATGCACAGGTCCTGATAGAAGCAGTACAAAAGGAACTTGGAGGCGGAATGTTTCATTTTTATGTTGGAACAAGCTATCGCCATTTACTGATCTGGGATCAGGGAAGTGTGGTTCCTTTGACACCGCCTCATGATATCTTAGGAAAAACCGTGGGAGATTATCTTCCGAAAGAGCCTCTTCTTCGCAAAATGCAGGAGAGAAGCTATGAGATTTTAAATAACCATCCAATCAATGTTGCCCGAAGGGCAGCAGGGTTAAATCCGGCCAATTCTATCTGGTTTTGGGGAGCAGGTACAAAACCGATTTTGACTTCTTTTGAAGAAAAGACCGGAAAGAAAGGTGCCATGATTTCAGCAGTAGACCTTTTGAAGGGAATTGCTGTAGGTGCCGGTATGGACAATAAAACTGTAGACGGTGCAAATGGTCAGCTTCATACGAACTATGAAGGAAAGGCACAGGCGGCCGTAGATGCACTCTTAAAAGAGGGATATGATTTTGCCTATATTCATGTGGAAGCACCGGATGAAATGGGGCATCAGGGCAGTGTGGAAAGAAAGGTTCAGTCTATTGAATTTCTGGATCAGAGACTTATCCGCAAGGTGAAGGAGAAAATGGATGCTTCAGGGGAAGAGTACCGTATGCTGATCCTGCCGGATCATCCAACTCCAATCGAAGCCAGAACCCATACAAGTGAACCGGTTCCATATCTTTTATATGACAGTACCATGAAGCAGGAACATGACTGGACATATTGTGAAAGATGTGCAGAAGACAGCGGTATTTACCGCCCACTGGGACATCAATTGATAGAGATACTTTTTGAAAAATAAATGTATCTGTTCAGTATCGTCCGGACAGTGACTTCTGAACAGGATAAACGAGGAGAACATTATGTTAATTGTGAAGAAATTTGGAGGAACTTCCGTAGGCGACAGTGAGAGAATCAAAAATGTTGCCGGAAGAATTGCGGAAGAGTACAAAAAAGGGAATGATGTTGTAGTTGTTCTTTCTGCCATGGGCAAGACTACGGATGTGCTGATCGATCAGGCAAGAGAATTAAATCCAAATCCGCCAAAGCGTGAAATGGATATGCTCTTTACCATTGGAGAACAGCAGTCAGTTGCACTCATGGCCATGGCGTTGGATGCCATGGGAATTCCTGCAGTCTCATTAAATGCATTTCAGGTACCGATGTACACCACAAGAGTTCATGGCAATGCAAGATTAAAGAAAATTGAGACCAAGAGACTTTTGCAGGAACTGGAAGACAAAAAGGTTGTAATTGTCACAGGATTCCAGGGTGTAAACAGATTTGACGATTATACCACTCTGGGACGTGGCGGTTCCGATACAACAGCAGTAGCTCTTGCAGCTGCACTGCATGCAGATGCCTGTGAAATTTATACAGACGTTGACGGTGTTTACACAGCAGATCCGCGTATTGTAAAAAATGCACGCAAGCTTGATGAAATCACCTATGATGAAATGCTTGATCTTGCAACCTTAGGAGCAGGTGTTCTTCACAACCGTTCCGTAGAAATGGCAAAAAAATATGGCGTACCACTTGTTGTACGTTCCAGCTTAAATGAATCAGAAGGTACTGTATTAAGGGAGGAAACCAGCGTGGAAAGAATGTTGATCAGCGGTGTGGCTTTAGATAAAAACGTAGCAAGAATTTCAGTAATCGGAGTAAAGGATGAACCGGGTATTGCGTTTAAATTATTTGACTGTCTGGCAAAGGCCAATATCAATGTAGACGTAATCTTACAGTCCATCGGACGTGATGGTACAAAGGACATTACCTTTACTGTAGCAAGAGATGAAGCGGACAATGCAGTGATGGCAATTCATGCAAACAAAGCAAGAATCACTCTTCAGGATATCACTGTAAACAAGCATGTGAATAAGGTTTCCATCGTTGGTGCCGGCATGATGTCTAATCCGGGTGTGGCAGCAAAAATGTTTGAGGCACTCTACAATGTAGGGGTTAACATCAATATGATTTCCACTTCTGAGATTCGTGTCACTGTTATCGTAGATGAAGGAAAAGCAGAAGCTGCTATGAATGCAGTGCATGATGCATTTGCCCTTGGAGAATAATAAGAAAATGAAATGATCATAAAGCGTCCGACAGTCGGGCGCTTTACTCATGAATTACCGGAGGATTTATGGATATTAATAAAAAAATAGCAGAAGAGCTGGGCGTAAAGCTCTGGCAGGTAGAAGCAGCCGTAGGGCTCATTGACGAAGGAAACACCATTCCTTTTATTTCCCGTTATCGTAAGGAGGTTACCGGAGCTTTAAATGATGAACAGCTGCGTACATTAGATGAGCGGCTGAAATATCTTCGCAATCTGGAAGAGAAAAAAGAACAGGTGCTTTCTACCATTGAAGAACAGGGAAAGCTTACAGAAGAATTAAAAGCCCGGATCCTGGCAGCCGAAACCCTGGTTGTGGTAGAAGATTTATATCGCCCATTCCGTCCAAAGCGAAGAACCCGTGCCATGATCGCAAAGGAAAAGGGATTGGAAGGTCTCGCCAATATGATCCTTTTACAGATGACAAAAGAGCCTCTTGAAAAAGAAGCCGGGAACTATCTTTCAGAAGAAAAAGGTGTGGAAACTGTGGAGGAAGCCATTGCCGGTGCCATGGATATCATTGCAGAAAGTGTTTCGGATGAGGCAGAATATCGAATCCATATCCGGAAGATGACCTTTGACAATGGACGAATTACTTCCGCTGCAAAAGACCCGGAAGCAAAAACAGTTTACGAAATGTACTACAACTTTGAAGAACCCGTGAAGAAAATCGCAGGCCACCGCATCCTGGCTTTAAACCGTGGGGAGGATGAAAAAGTCTTAACTGTCAAAGTGGAAGCACCGATAGAGGATATTTTAAGATATCTGGAAAAGAAGACCATCACCAGAGACAATCCTTACACAACACCGGTATTAAAAGAAGCAATCGAAGACAGCTACAGCCGTCTCATCGGACCGGCTATTGAGCGTGAGATCAGAAATGAGCTGACAGAAAAAGCAGAAGATGGTGCCATCAATGTATTTGGAAAGAACTTAGAACAGCTTCTTTTACAGCCTCCAATCACAGGTCAGGTGGTTCTTGGATGGGACCCGGCTTTTAGAACAGGCTGTAAGCTGGCAGTCGTAGATGCCACCGGAAAGGTACTGGATACGGTTGTGATCTACCCTACAGCTCCACAAAATAAAGTAGAAGAAGCCAAAAAGGTTTTGAAAAACCTGATTGCAAAATATCATATTACATTGATCTCTGTAGGAAACGGTACCGCGTCCAGAGAATCTGAGCTTGTTATCGTAGATTTATTGAAAGAGCTCAAAACTCCGGTTCAGTATGTAATCGTCAACGAAGCGGGAGCTTCCGTATATTCTGCAAGCAAGCTTGCCACGGAAGAGTTTCCGAATTTTGATGTAGGACAGCGAAGCGCCGCATCCATTGCAAGACGTCTTCAGGATCCGCTGGCAGAGCTTGTAAAGATCGATCCAAAATCCATCGGTGTCGGTCAGTACCAGCACGATATGAATCAGAAAAAATTAAATGAGTCATTAACAGCCGTGGTGGAAGACTGTGTTAATAAAGTCGGTGTGGATTTAAATACAGCATCTGCTTCTCTTTTGGAATATATTTCCGGTATCAGCAAAACACTTGCAAAAAATATTGTGTCCTACCGTGAAGAGCATGGACGTTTCCATGACAGAAGAGAACTGTTAAAGGTCTCCAAACTTGGACCGAAGGCTTTTGAACAATGTGCCGGATTTATGAGAATTACAGATGGAAAAAACCCGCTGGATGCCACCAGTGTACATCCGGAAAGTTATGCGGCAGCAGAGCAGCTTATCTCTATCCTTGGATATACAGAGGAAGATATTGTGAAAGGCGGCTTAAAAGGAATTACAAAGAAAGTTCACGATAAAAAGGGACTGGCAGAGAAACTGGGTGTCGGTGAGATTACATTGGATGATATCTTAAAGGAACTGGAAAAACCGGCCCGTGACCCTCGAGATGAGATGCCAAAACCAATCCTTCGAAGCGACGTATTGGAAATGAAGGATTTAAAACCCGGAATGATTCTAAAAGGAACCGTCCGTAACGTCATTGATTTTGGCGTGTTTGTGGATATCGGTGTTCATCAGGACGGTCTGGTGCACATTTCGCAGCTGACCGATAAAAAATTTATTAAGCATCCGCTGGAAGTTGTAAGCGTTGGGGATGTGGTAGAAGTAAGAGTCATGAGTGTAGATCTGGAAAAGAAAAGAATCCAGCTGACTATGAAACTGTAATAAGGAACATATTGGTCATAAAAAGGGGCATGCTTCCAGGGAAGCATGCCCCAAAGTATATACAGACCTAGTGGTTACCTTTTAAGATCGGACTGATATGTTTATACAACAGGAATGTGATAAGAGACACGATGAATCCTTTGATCAGGTTGAATGGTGCAACAGCAATGACAACGAAAGTTGCAACATTGTTAATATGGCTGTTGACTTGATTACCCATATCAATGATCACGTCCATTGGCATTCCAAAAGCTACGGAGTAGGTGGGCAGTAAAACGTAAGCGTTTAAGAAGCATCCAACCACTGCCATAAAAACAGTTCCCACAACCATACCGACCAAAGCATTCTTTTTTGTTTTATGTTTTTTATAAATCAGTGCCGCCGGGATAATAAAGGAACATCCGATGAAAAAGTTGGCAATGTCACCAACAAAGGCAGTGCTGGTTCCCTTTAAGAGAAGCTTTAAAAGTACCTTGATCAGTTCAATACATGCACCTGCCACAGGTCCCAATGAAAAAGCACCGATGAGAACCGGGATTTCACTCAGGTCGATTTCATAAAATGGGGGTGCAATAAATGGGAGTGGAAATTCCAGATACATCAGTATGGCTGCAACAGCCCCCAACATTGCAATTTCTACCAGTGTTCTTGTTTTCGTTGATGTGTTACTCATAAATTATCCTTCTTTCCGAAAGTTCCTCCTTAAGGTAAAAAAAGCCCTGAATAAATTCAGGGCTTAAGTATACTCGTAATCAATACAAAAGTATTAAAAATCTTCTCTCATCCAGACTTTACTGTCGGTTTTGGAATTTCTGAAACTCAGATCACCAAATCAGCCGCATCATGCGGGTCGCGGACTTTACCGCCGGTAGGGAATTCCTTTTCCAGGTCACCCTGCCCCGAAGAACTTTCTGTTTTGTTTTTTCATCAGTATGTTACAATGAAGGAAGGAATCTGTCAACCATAGTTTTCGGAGTGCCCTGAAAATTTCATATCGCTTAAAGGGATTTCCTTGACCTTTGAAAGATTATTGTTATACTATGAGATAGATGTCAGAAAACGAAAGAAAAGAAAGACGAGTAAAACAGGAGGTATTCCATGAGATACGAATTTGATTTCCAGATGGACGAAAAAACACTGGGAGACTTTTATATGAGCCACAATATGGGAGGAATTTCAGGCTTTCTCTGGCCGGTGCTTGGCGCTTTTGCCATTGTGATCGCAGTGGTGTCAGGAAATTCCACACCCATTCTTTACAGACTGGTGTATGCACTGTTTGGTCTGATGTTTATTTTTTACATTCCATGGGATTTAAAAAGAAAAGCAAAAAAACAGGTAAAAACCAATCCATACTATGCACAGCCGATTCATTATGTGATTGATGAAGAAGGGGTGACAACTACCCAGGGTGACCAGAAGGCTACAGTGAAGTGGGAAAATTTCAGTAAATTAAAAATTACCAAAAAGAGCATGTTTCTATATATGAGAAATAAAAATGCCTGTGTATTTTCTACAGATGTTTTCGGAAAAGATCTGGATGCGGCATATGATTTTATTAAATCAAAAGTGGAACACAAATAAGGAAAGTATATGATCATTGAAACAAATACAGCAAAAGAAACCTTTGAATTTGGAAGAAGTCTGGGAGAAGCTGCAAAGCCCGGGACAGTCTATACCCTGATCGGTGATCTGGGAGTAGGAAAGACAGTGCTCACTCAGGGGCTTGCAAAGGGACTTTCCATAGACGAGCCTATCAACAGTCCGACCTTCACCATTGTTCAGGTTTATGAAGAGGGCAGACTTCCATTATACCATTTTGACGTTTACCGTATTGGTGATGTGGAGGAAATGGAAGAAATCGGATATGAAGATTATTTTTACGGTGAAGGGGTGTCCCTGATCGAATGGGCAAACCTGATCGAAGAGATTCTGCCGGATAAGTATACAGAAATTAAGATTGAAAAAGATCTTGAAAAGGGATTTGACTATCGCAAGATCACAGTCACGCCCATAGGAGAATAATTATATGAAAATATTGTCACTGGACAGTTCAGGACTGGTGGCTTCCGTTGCAGTGATGGAAGATGACACCATGCTGGCTGAATTTACCATGAACTATAAAAAGACCCATTCTCAGACCTTGCTCCCTATGCTGGATGAGATGGCTAAAATGATTGAGCTGGATTTAAATACAGTGGATGCTATTGCGGTCGCAGGAGGTCCGGGCTCCTTTACCGGACTTCGTATCGGATCTGCCACAGCCAAGGGGCTAGGCATGGCACTTCACAAGCCGTTGATCTCGATTCCTACTGTGGATGGACTGGCATACAATCTT
>CALZFY010000043.1:0-21920 GCA_945786935.1 uncultured Lachnoclostridium sp. | reverse complement strand
GATTTTTGCTTGCAAAACTCGGGATTTTCTTACGAAAACCCTCGCGGAATAGTGGCTTATGAACAGTTACTTATTTTCTATTCTAATAAAATAATTTTTAGCTGTCAAATGTTGCACTTTATGTTTAAAAATACTATACTTAATCTTAATAATGTTTTAAGGAGACAGCTATGAAACAGGTAGTAACGGTAAGAAATTTGACCATTGGCGAAGGTATGCCAAAAATCTGTGTGCCGATTGTAGCGACCACAGAAGCAGGGATTATTGCGAAAGCGGAAGAGATCATGAATTATCCTGCGGATCTGATTGAATGGAGAGCGGATTATTTTGAAGATGCCTATAATCTTTCGGCAGTCGCATCTGTCTTAAGAGGCCTTCGAAGGGTAATCGGAGATACACCGTTATTGTTTACTTTCCGTTCAGAAAGTGAAGGTGGCTGCAAAGCTATCTGTGCCAAAGATTATTTTGCATTAAATCTTGCAGTTGCCATGTATGGAGAGGTGGATCTGATAGATCTGGAAATCTACCATGACCTGGAACGGGCAAAGAATGTGATTTCCATGCTTCATGAAGCAGGGATCAAGGTCATTGCATCTCACCATGATTTTGACAAAACACCTGCCAGAAGTGAAATTATGACAAAGCTGTCGAAAATGAAAGAACTGGATGCAGATATTTTGAAAATTGCTGTGATGCCCAATGAAATCGGTGATGTGGCAAGACTTTTAAAGATTACAGGCCGTACAAGCATCAACTTTGAGAAACCCCTGGTGACCATGGCTATGGGACAGATGGGAATTATTACAAGGATTGCCGGAGAGAGCTTTGGCTCTGACATTACCTTTGGCTCTGTTGGAGAGGTTTCTGCACCGGGTCAGCTGGAAATCAATGATTTAAAGCTGATATTGGAGATCTTACATAAATATCATTCATAAATAATCTATGAGGGGGAGAGTCGAAATTTGGACTCTCCTTTGTCGTTTCTTAGAGAAAAATTAAAAATTCAATTCCTGATATTCTGACAAATTTAGAAAATCTCTTTGCGTATAATGTGCTTGCGATGAAGGAGAAATCGAAGTGCATTACATCATCTATCCGGATACCTTATTTTTAGAAAATTTCATATGTAATCTGCTGTTTTTGCTGTTTGTGAGAACATTCCTGTTTCCCTCCGCCAGGGGAGGAAGGATTTTGCTTACGGCCTGTCTGACGGCACTTTGCAACACACTTGCTTCGATTCTGTTCTTTCATTACATCTGGATCTTAAGGATTGGCGTGCTTTTTCCTGCAGCGGGACTGATGACATGCTGTTTCATGGGAATCAGGGAAGGCCGAAGGCTTTTGTATCTGTTGTACCAGATGACCTTATGGACACTGGTACTGGGGGGAACGATACAGATCTTACAGCAGTTTGGCAGTACGCCTGAGGGAATGCTGCTCCTTTGGATCTTATTGATTATGATGATTTTTGGAACACTGGAGAAAATATTTAAAAGGTACAGACGGCAAAAGGAATGTATGAAAGAGGTAGTTCTTTACCGTAATGGAACATGTTGTCATGTTCAGGGATTTTTGGATACGGGAAACCATCTGACAGATCCGGTGAGTAAACAGCCGGTATCCATATTGACAGAGGAATGCTGGAAAAATTTTATTAAAGAACAGGAACCGCCAAATTACTGTCTGATTCCATGTAAAACTGTAGGAGATTCCGGGGAACTTCTCCCCGGAACACGCATTGATTATATGGTGATTATGGACAATGAAGACAGCAGGATCATTAAAAGACCGATGATAGCCATTACAAAACAGCCGTTTACGGGAATTTTTCACTATTCCATTTTACTTCACAGTGATTATTGTTAGGGAGGAAAGACAATGTTGGTTAAGGTAGCGATACCCAGACAGGTACAATTTAAAATTGTTCCGAGTTTTCAGGAAAGACTGTTTGGAGGACAGCAGGAGGTTCATTATATTGGAGGAAGTGAGGTGCTTCCGCCGCCTCTGGAGCCTGAGGAAGAGGCAAGAGCCATCGAAAGTCTGGAGGACCCGGACAATCGGGAAGCAAAATCAAAGCTGATCGAGCATAATCTGCGCCTGGTTGTTTATATTGCAAAGAAATTTGATAATACGGGAGTAGGTGTGGAGGATCTGATTTCTATCGGTACCATTGGACTGATCAAGGCTATCAACACCTTTAACAGAAACAAAAATATCAAGCTGGCTACTTACGCTTCCCGATGCATTGAAAATGAGATCTTAATGTATCTTCGAAGGAACAGTAAAACCCGTATGGAAGTCTCCATTGATGAGCCTTTAAATGTGGATTGGGATGGAAATGAGCTGCTGCTTTCAGATATCCTGGGAACAGAAGAGGACGTGATCTACCGGGATATTGAAACAGAAATGGAAAGAAAGCTGTTAAATAAAGCCATTGAGAAGCTTTCCAGAAGAGAAAGAACCATTGTGGAGCTTCGATTTGGATTAAACAATCCGCTGGGGGAGGAAAAGACACAGAAGGAAGTTGCAGATATGTTGGGAATCTCCCAATCCTATATTTCCAGGCTGGAGAAAAAAATCATGAAGCGGCTGAAAAAAGAGATCGTAAAATACGAATAGAGAGGTACTTACCGGGGAATGCTTTTCTTATGAGTAAAGGAACTTTAAGGAGAGCATAAACATGGTTCAGGGGAAAGTTGAAATTTGTGGTGTGAATACATCCAAATTGCCGATACTCAAGGAGGAAGAAAAGGAAGAACTTTTTCGAAGAATCAAGGCCGGGGACATGGAGGCCAGAGAGAAGTACATTCAGGGGAATTTAAGACTGGTATTAAGCGTTATCAAGCGATTTGGGGGAAGCAACGAATGTCCCGATGATCTGTTTCAAATCGGATGTATTGGACTGATTAAAGCGATAGATAATTTTAAGCCCGAGATGATGGTTAAATTTTCTACCTATGCGGTACCCATGGTGGCAGGAGAGCTTCGCAGATATCTTAGAGATAATTCAAATTCCATCAGGGTCAGCCGTTCTTTAAGAGATATCGCTTACAAGGCAATTTACGCAAAGGAAGATTACATGAAAAAGCATTCCAAAGAGCCTACCATTTCCGAAATATCGGACATGATCGGAATTCCCGAGGAGGATGTGGTGGTTGCCATGGATGCAATCCAAAGTCCGGTGAGCCTTTATGAGCCGGTGTATACAGAAGGCGGGGACACTCTTTATGTCATGGACCAGATCAGTGACAAGAAAAATAAGGAAGAACTATGGGTTGAAGAGATTTCCCTGCAGGAGGCCATGAAGAAGCTGGCTCCCAGAGAGCAGCATATCATTGACCTTCGGTTTTATGAGGGAAAGACCCAGATGGAGGTGGCGGATGAGATCGGCATCTCCCAGGCTCAGGTAAGCAGGCTGGAGAAGCATGCGCTGAAGGTGATGAAACAGTATTTAAGATAGTTTGACAAGGGGACGGTTCTCTGTCCGGAATTTTCCGGACAGAGAACCGTCCCCTTGTCCTGCTCTCCCCTTCATCTTTTTTGTTGTCGAATGGTGAAATATCATGTATAATCTGTAGCTGTACGGGTGTGGATACATAGAAAAAGGAACACTCTGACAGGATACCCTTAAAATATCGGGAGGATACGGATATGGAGAAAAAGAAACTGATTGAGTTTCGAAATATTGTGAAGAACTTTGACGGCCAGATCGTCTTAAAAGGAATCAATCTTGATATATATGAGAAGGAGTTTGTGACCTTACTTGGTCCCTCAGGTTGTGGAAAGACCACACTTCTTAGAATCCTTGGCGGATTTTTGGATGCAGATGAAGGAAGTGTGATGTTTGATGGCGAGGAGATCAGCAAAAAACCGCCCTATGAAAGAGAATTGAATACCGTTTTCCAGAAATATGCATTATTTCCTCATTTAAGTGTTTATGAAAATATTGCTTTCGGACTCCGAATCAAAAAAATGAGCCAGGATGTTATTGACCAGAAGGTAATGAAGATGTTAAAGCTCATCGGTCTGGAAGGCTATGAAAAGAAAAATACGACCCTGCTTTCCGGTGGTCAGCAGCAGCGTGTAGCCATCGCAAGAGCGCTGGTCAATGAACCGAAAGTGCTTCTTTTGGATGAGCCTCTGGCAGCACTGGATCTTAAGCTTCGTAAGGAAATGCAGTATGAATTAAAGAGAATCCAGCAGGAGGTAGGAATCACCTTTATCTTTGTAACCCATGATCAGGAAGAAGCACTGACCATGTCAGATAAGATCGTCGTTATGAAAAGCGGAGAGATCCAGCAGGTAGGTACACCGGAGGAAATCTATAACGAGCCAGCCAACAGCTATGTGGCCAACTTTATCGGAGAAAGTAATATCATTCCGGGCATCATGCTGGATGATTACAGGGTACGCTTTGACGATATTACCTTTGACTGTGTGGATTTCGGATTCAAAAAAGAAGAAAAAGTGGATGTAGTTATCCGTCCGGAGGATATCGATATTGTGGATGTGAAGGACGGTAAGATGACAGGTGAAGTATTAAGCACCCTGTTTAAAGGCGTTCACTATGAAATTATTGTGGAAACAGTACCGGGTACTACCGTCAGTGTGAATATGCATGTGATCCGCAATCAGGATGTCACCAGTCCTGACGGCAAGGAAAAACTCAGTGCCAATGACTTTTATGTGGATATTGAGGATGTGAAGGCTCTGGATGATAAAGAGATCATTGCCTTATCCAATGCACAGGCATGGAATCCGGAAACGGATGAATATACCTCCATTGCCAAAGTCGAGTATGAGATTCCTGAGGAAGTGGGATGTTATCCGGTAACCTTCTATACTGCCGGCGGAACAAGCATTCAGAAGAATATTTTTGTGGTTAATCAGCCTTTCGTAAAGAATGAAAAGGCCAATGAAGCCATCATGGCCTTTAACTTCTTTAAAACCGTGGATGAAATTATAGAATCCCAGGCCCTGGATACGGATATTAAGACCTGGGCCAATGCACAGGGCTGGAAATTGAGTGATGAAGATCAGAGCATTGATATCAGCGTAGATTATGACTTTGATCCGGAAGATATCAGGGAAGGTGTTTACAAGGTGACCTTCTCCACGACCGGCCGGGAATTTAAGATTCATACGACAGATTATTCACCGGTTGGAAAAGAGGTGGGCTTAACCTTCTATCCGGAAGATATTCATGTTATGTCAAAGGTGGTATTTGAATAATGAAACGATTTTCACAGTTAGCGGTTCCATACATTGTATGGGCACTTATGATGCTTGTGCTGCCCATGGCACTGATCGCCATGTATTCCTTTATGCGGCAGGGCAATGCGATTATTTCCTTCTCCTTTACCCTGGAGCATTACCGGAAATTTTTTACAGATCCGGACTTCCTTTTGATCCTATGGAGATCTCTGGTGATTGCTATTAAGACAACGATCATCTGTCTCATCTTAGGATATCCGGCGGCATATTACATTGCCAGAAGCTCTGAAAAGGTACAGAATATTCTGGTGCTTTGCATTACGATTCCAATGTGGATCAACATGCTGGTAAGAACCTATGCCTGGATCGGTCTTTTAAGTGAAGGCGGAATCATTCAGAAGCTCTTAAGCTTTTTGGGTCTTGGCAATGTGGAGCTTTTGTATACACAGGGGGCTGTACTTCTTGGAATGGTATATAATTTTTTGCCGTTTATGATCCTTCAGGTCAATACAGCACTTTGCAAAATGGATCACTCTCTTTTGGAGGCCAGTGCAGATCTTGGGGCAGATAAGGCACAGACCTTCTTGCGGGTAACATTGCCTCTTTCCCTGCCGGGGGTTATTAACGGCATTACCCTGGTGTTTTTACCGGCAGTCAGCTCCTTCTTTATCCCGAAGCTTCTGGGAGGAGGACAGTACTTCTTAATTGGTAACCTGATTGAAAACCAGTTCATTACCGTAGGGGAGTGGAATTTCGGCAGTGCCATCTCCATGATCATGGCCGTTGTCATGATGCTTTTAATGATGGCTGTCCGTAAAGCAGAGCTGTTTACCCAGGGAGGAAAGGAGGAAGAAGAATCATGAAAAAGGAAGGTCGTCCGTTGGGAAAGGCACTGATCATAGCGCTGATCTTATTCTTTTATCTGCCGATCCTTTATATGATCATTTTCTCCTTCAACTCAGGAAAATCGCTGACTCATTTTACAGGATTTTCTTTGCGCTGGTATCAGCATATGCTGGAATCCAGGGATATGATGGAGGCTTTGTATACCACGTTTAGTGTGGCGCTCCTTGCGACTTTGATCTCAACGGTCATCGGAACTATTACGGCCATTGGTCTTAGTAAATCCAAAAGGATCGTCCGGGATGTGATGAACCAGATCAACAATCTGCCTATGATGAATCCGGAAATTGTAACAGCCATTGGCTTTATGCTGCTGTTTATTACATTCCGCGTGCAAAAGGGCTATATGACAATGCTTTTGGCACATATTGCATTCTGTATTCCCTATGTGATCTTATCGGTCATGCCAAAGGTACGTTCTCTGGATCCAAACCTTGCAAATGCAGCTATGGATCTGGGAGCCACACCGTTTCAGGCACTGACAAAGGTTATTGTGCCACAGATCACACCGGGAATCGTTTCCGGTGCGCTGATCGCATTTACCATGTCCGTAGATGATTTTATCATTTCCTACTTTGTGACCGGTCAGGGTGTGAAGAACTTAAGTATTATGGTTTATACCATGAGTAAGCGTCTTAACCCAAGTATCAATGCAATCTCGACTTTGGTGATCGTGATCATTACCATTGTACTTGTGACCATCAATGTGGCACCGATGCTGATGGCAAAACGGGAAGCAAAAGGAAAGAACGCAAAAGTGGTTCTCATCGTCCCGGCAGTTGCATTTGCGGCACTGGCAATCGGACTTGTGTTTCTCAAGGGTGATATCGGAAATCTCCAGCGTCCGTATGAGGGACAGACCCTGCGTGTTTACAACTGGGGCGAATATACCGGAGAAAATATTATCAGCAACTTTGAAGAACTTACGGGTGCCAGAGTTGTCATGGAAAACTTTGATTCCAACGAGCAGATGTATATCAAGATCGCAAACGGGGAATCCTATGATGTACTGGTACCAAGTGATTATATGATTCAGAGACTGATTCAGGAAAACCTGTTGCAGGAGCTGGATTTAACAAGATTGGACTGCATGGGAGAACTGACACCGCTGGTGAAGGGACTTCCGTATGATCCGGGCAACAATTATTCTGTACCGTATTTCTGGGGAACAGTAGGAATTGTTTACGATACTACCAAGGTAGATTATGAGGATCTCGAAAGAGAAGGCTTTGCAATCTTTTTGGATGAGAAATATAAAGGAGATATTTATCTTTATGATTCCGAAAGAGACTCCTTTATGATGGCACTGAAATCTCTTGGCTATTCTATGAATACCAGCAACGAAGAGGAATTGCAGGAAGCTTACAAATGGCTGGTACAGTGTGTAGAGACCATGGAGCCTGAAATCGTAACGGATGAGATCATCGACAATATGGCACAGGGCAGAAAAGCACTGGGGCTTATTTATTCCGGAGATGCGGCCTATGTTATGAGTGAAAATGAGGATATGGGCTTTTATCTGCCAATGGAAGGAACAAACCTCTGGTCTGATGCCATGGTCATTCCTGCCAATGCGAAAAATCCGGATCTTGCCCATGAATTTATCAATTATATATGCAGCTATGAAGGTGCTTATGATAATTCCAGCTATGTAGGTTATACTTCTCCGAATACAGAGGTCATGGAAGAGCTTTCCGGCGAAGGCGGGGATTATGAAGGCATCAACGCTTATATTCCAAGAGCCGGTTACGAAAAAGATGAAGTGTTTGAGTTTGATGAACAGACAAGAAAGGTCATCAGTAACCTGTGGAGTAAAGT
The DNA here is from genome assembly GCA_945786935.1 of uncultured Lachnoclostridium sp. Lineage (GTDB taxonomy): Bacteria > Bacillota > Clostridia > Lachnospirales > Lachnospiraceae > HGM12587. The sequence continues at coordinate 13,985 of CALZFY010000043.1, read as the reverse complement.
TAAGATTGCAGCAAGTAATGTGAGCAATTAGGAGGATTCTACGTGGCAGTTTTACATCAAATGGAAGAAATTTTTGAGGTAGTAGTACAGTGCAGTATCCTGCTGCTGGAAATGGCAGGGGTCATCATCCTGATCTCTACGGCAGTGAAATGCTTTTACTATTGGCTCACCCAGAATCAGAGAGTCCAGTTGGATCTGGCAAAAGGAATTGCCCTTGCACTGGAATTTAAGCTGGGAGGAGAGGTGCTTCGAACGGTCATCGTCAGAGAATGGAGTGAACTTTTAATCTTAGGAGCGATCATCCTTCTTCGAGGTGCCCTGACCTTTTTAATTCACTGGGAGATCAAGGGAGAAGAATCAAAAATCAAAGAATAATGACAGGACAGGGGACGGTTCTATGTCCGAAGTTATTCGGACATAGAACCGTCCCCTGTCCTGTCGAACCGTCCCCCTGTCCCGCCTTAATACATAATGACAGCTCTTACCGGGCAGACCGGGCTGCAGTAGCCGCAGGTGAGACATTTACTGTGATCAACTTCGGCCAGCCCATTTTCATTATAGAAAATAGCACCGGCAGGGCAGGCGGCTTTACAGGAACCGCAGCCTTCACAGTCCTCCTGGTTGATGTAAACCCGTTTTTTGGAAATGTCCGGATTATAGGATTTATCCATGGTTCCTCCAAGGTAGGAGAGAAGATCATCTACCTCAGAGATTTTGCCAAATCCGATCATGACAGAATCAATCTCCGGTTTGGAAAAGACATAATCCAGGGCCTCCTGATAGTGTCCGGTAAGACTGCCGCCGCCGAAGGCTTTCATGGAAAAAACGCCTTTTCCTGCTGCGTGGCATTGGGAGATCGCTTCCAGCATTTCTTCCTTTGTGGCAAAGGAGTCTCCTTTTCGGATGCCAAGTCCGGCGTAGTTGATAAGAGGAAAGACAACATCCAGCTCTTCCATGGATGCCGCTGCCTTGGTAATGTCTACATGATGTGTGGAAAGACCGATGGCACGGACAAGCCCTTCTTTTTTTGCATCCTTTAGTGCCTTCCATGCTCCCTGCCTGAGGGAAAGCTGTCCGGAACGGACTTCATGCATGAGAAAAATATCGATCACTTCCCGACCAAGTGCTTTTCTTGCCTCCAAAACGGCATCCATCATGCCGTCATAGTCTTCACATAAAGATTTGGAACAGATGACCACATCTTCAAAAGATCCCATTTTCAAAGCACTGCTGATATAGGGGTAAGTGCGATAGTATTGTGCTGTATCTAAAAAGTTGATGCCGTGCTCCAGGGCATAAGCAATGATTTTAGCACCCTCCTCCACAGGAAGCGCCAGCTGGCTTGGTCCCATGGGAAGGACACCAAAGCCTGCAATGCTGACCTTGATACCGGTATTTCCTAAAAATTTTTTCTGCATATTTTTCCTCCAAAGTAAGGTATATGTTACTGTTCACTCCGTTCCAGTGACAGTAATATTTCTACGAATTGTATAGATAAGATTTGTAAGTGATATGGTTTTATGCTATGCTGTAAGCAGAAGATTGTCAAGTGAACAAAAGAGGTTATTGCAACATGAAAAGAGAGTTTTATTTTCCATCCAAAGATGGAATTACAAAAATCCATGCTGTAGAATGGATTCCGGAAGGACAGGTCACGTCAGTCCTTCAGATCGTCCACGGGATGGTGGAACACATTGAACGATATGATGATTTCGGGAATTTCTTAGCTTCCCGGGGAATCTATGTGACAGGGCATTCTCATCTGGGTCACGGAAAATCCGTCACCGGAGAGGAAAAATGGGGATATTTTGCGGATCCGGATGGCAATGAATGTGTCATCGGCGATATCCATGAGCTCAGATGCATGGCACAGAAAAAATATCCCGGATTACCTTATTTTATGCTGGGACACAGCATGGGCTCTTTCCTGCTTCGTCAGTACCTGGGAAGGTACGCTGCAGGGCTTGCCGGAGCCATGATCCTGGGAACCGGTGATCAGCCGGATTTAGTTTTGAAAGCCGGAAAGGCCGCCTGTAAGCTGGTTGCAGCAGTCAAAGGCTGGGAATACCGCAGCAGCTTTGTTAACAGTTTTGCCGTAGGTGCTTTTGAGAAGAAGCTCGGAGGCGGATGGATCTGTACCGATGAAGCGGTAGTGAAGGCTTATCAGGCAGATCCCATGTGCAGCTTTGTGTTTACGCTGAATGCTTTTTACCATATGTTTGATGGTATGGCGAAAATGAATGCGCAGGAAAAAGCCGGGAAAATTCCAAAAGACCTTCCAATCCTGTTTGCAGCAGGCAGTGAGGATTTGGTTGGAAGCTGCGGAAAAGGTGTGAAGGCTGTCTGTGAAAGATACCGAAATTCGGGAATCAAAGATGTAAAACTGAAGCTTTATGAGGGTGACCGCCATGAGATCTTAAACGAAAAAGACAAAGAAGTAGTTTATGAAGATTTTTACCGGTGGATCATAGAAAAAATATAATAAAAATAGAGAAATATCTCTCAGGCTATGGTATAATATGAATCAGTTTTTAGAAGGAGGAATTTAAAATGACAATCACAAAGGACATTCGATATCTGGGAGTCAATGACCATCAGGTGGATCTCTTTGAAGGACAGTATGTAGTGCCAAACGGCATGGCATATAACTCCTATGCGATCATGGATGAAAAAATTGCCATCATGGACACAGTGGATAAAAATTTCACTCACCAGTGGCTGGACAATATTCAGAAAACATTGGATGGCAGAAAACCGGATTATCTGGTAGTTCAGCATATGGAGCCGGATCATTCCGCAAATGTTGCGAAATTTTTAAGTGTATATCCGGAAGCAACCGTTGTATCTTCCGCAAAAGCATTTACTATGATGAACAATTTCTTCGGCTCTGATTATGCAGACAGAAGAATCGTGGTAGGGGAAGGAGATACCTTAAACCTCGGAAAACATACCTTAACCTTCGTGACAGCGCCCATGGTTCACTGGCCGGAAGTTATTGTAACCTATGATTCTTATGACAAGGTATTGTTCTCCGCAGACGGATTTGGAAAATTCGGTGCATTAGATGTAGAAGAAGACTGGGCATGTGAAGCACGCCGTTACTTCATCGGTATCGTTGGAAAATATGGTGCACAGGTGCAGGCACTTCTGAAAAAAGCGGCAGGACTGGACATTCAGGTCATCTGCCCGCTTCACGGACCGGTACTTACAGAAAATCTTGGATATTACTTAAACCTCTACGATATCTGGTCATCCTATGAAGTGGAAAGCGATGGCATCGTGGTTGCATATACTTCTGTTTATGGACACACCAAAGCAGCAGTGGAACTTCTGGTGCAGAAATTAAAAGAAAAAGGCTGTCCAAAGGTGGTTGTACACGATCTTGCCCGCACAGATATGGCAGAAGCAGTAGAAGATGCCTTCCGTTACGGAAAACTGGTACTTGCTACCACAACCTACAATGCTGACATTTTCCCATTCATGAAAGAATTCATTCACCATCTGACAGAAAGAAACTATCAGAAACGTATCATTGGTTTGATGGAGAACGGTTCCTGGGCTCCGCTGGCTGCCAAAGTTATGACCAAGATGTTTGAAGGTAGCAAAAACCTGACCTTTACAAAAAATACTGTGAAGATTCTTTCAGCATTGAATGATGAGAGCAGGGCACAGATCGATGCAATGTCAGACGAGCTTTGTATGGATTATTTACAGCAGCAGGAAACCACAGCAAACAAAAATGACCTGACAGCACTGTTTAACATCGGCTATGGTCTCTATGTGGTAACCTCCAATGACGGAACCAAGGACAACGGTCTCATTGTGAATACGGTATCTCAGGTGACCAATACACCAAACCGTATTGCAGTGACCATCAATAAGCAGAACTATTCTCACCATGTGATCAAGCAGACAGGAATTATGAATGTCAACTGTCTGGATACGACTGCAACCTTTGATATGTTCCAGAGATTTGGATTCCAGAGCGGACGTACCGCAGATAAATTTGCAGGAATGGAAGTACATAAATCTGATAATGGACTGGTATTCCTTCCAAGACACATCAATTCCTTTATGTCATTGAAGGTAGATGATTATGTAGATCTGGATACCCACGGTATGTTTATCTGTTCCGTAACAGAAGCAAGAGTACTTTCAAAAAACGAAACCATGACCTATACCTACTACCAGAACAACGTAAAACCAAAGCCTCAGACAGAAGGCAAGAAAGGCTACGTATGCAAGGTGTGCGGATGGGTATATGAAGGAGAGGAGCTTCCGGAAGATATTATCTGTCCACTGTGTAAACATGGTGCAGCTGATTTTGAACCAATTGCATAAGGATAAGAAAAACGCCAGAACCGGTATTTGCCGGAACTGGCGTTTTTTTGTTATTTTATTGCGATTGCTTCGATCTCACAAAGAACACCCTTTGGAAGATCCTTCACAGCAACACAGCTTCTGGCCGGTTTGGATGTGAAATATTTGGCATAAACTTCATTAAATGCTGCAAAATCTGCAATTTCTGCAAGGAAGCAGGTGGTCTTAAAGACCTTGTCAAAGCCGCTTCCGGCTGCTTCTAAGATAGCCCCTACATTTTTACAGCTCTGCTCCGTCTGAGCTTCGATACCTTCCAAAATTTCGCCTGTAGCAGGATTTACCGGAATCTGACCGGATGTATAAATGATGCCATTTACCTCATATCCCTGTGAATATGGTCCGATGGCACCCGGTGCGTTTGTGGTTGCAATTGGTTTCATTTCTAATCCTCCTTGTATTCATGCTGGGTCTATTATAGGGTATTTTCCAAGGTTGTACAAGTTCCTAATTTGTGCTAAAGTGAATACATAATTATTTTTGTTACTGTACAGACGTCAGCTACTGGAAGGTCGTGAACAGTAACGATTTTTTGTGAGAGAGAAAAGCTATGGACAGAAGTAAGATATCAATGACGGAAGGGACTGTGTGGAAGATTTTGGTCCGCTTTGCACTTCCCTTATTTTTGGGAAATTTATTTCAACAATTATATAATGCAGTGGATTCTCTGGTAGTAGGAAATTTCTGCGGAAACGAGGCACTGGCAGCGGTAAGCTCCTCCGGAAGCCTGCAGCATCTGCTCATCGGTTTCTTTCAGGGAATGTTTGTGGGAGCAAGTGTACTGATCTCCAAATGCTATGGGGCCATGGATGATAAAGGTGTGGATGATGCTATTCATACCACAGTGCTGTTTTCTGTGGGAATGGGCGTGATCTTAACCATTCTCGGTGTAATCTTTACTCCTGCGATTCTGGGGTGGATGGGGACTCCGGAAAATGTCATGCCAAATTCCGTGACTTATTTTCGTATCTACTGCCTGGGTCTTATGGGAATGATCCTGTATAATACCTCCAATGGTATTTTTAATGCACTGGGGGACAGCAGACATCCTCTGTTTTACCTGATCATTTCTTCCGTCACCAATGTGATTTTGGATCTTTTGTTTGTAGGTGTATTCGGCATGGGTGTTGCCGGAGCTGCTCTGGCGACCGTGTTGGGTCAGGTGTTAAGTGCAGTTCTTGGACTTGCCCACTTAATGAGTGGAAAATTTGTAGTACAGATTAAGCTTTCCAAACTTCGCATTCACAAAAGAGTGCTGGGAAACATTGTCCGAACGGGACTTCCAAGTGGTGTACAAAACAGTGTCAATGCCATCGCCAATCTGGTAGTTCAGACCAATATCAATGCCTTTGGTGACCTTGCCATGGGAGGCTGCGGAAGCTATGCCAAGGTGGAAGGCTTTGTATTTTTGCCTATCATGAGTATGGCTCTGGCCCTTACTACCTTTGTTGGACAGAATATGGGAGCCAATAAGCCGGAGCGTATCAAAGTGGGTATCCGTCAGGGAATGATCATATCCCTCACCATGGCTGAACTGTTTGGAATATTTGTGGTTATTTTTGCACCGCAACTTATTGGACTTTTCAGTAAAGATCCGGCTGTGGTTGCTTACGGAGTACAGCAGGCCAGGGTAGAATCTTTGTTTTTCTTCCTTCTTGCAACGACCCATACCTGTGCCGGTGCACTTCGTGGAGCAGGTAAGACCATGATTCCTATGGCGGTGACTTTAGGAGCCTGGTGTATCCTTCGTATTACCTATATCGAATGTCTGGTAAGGGTTTTCCACAATATTAACGTGGTGTTTACTGCTTATCCGGTAACCTGGTGTGTCAGCTCTATTTTCCTTGTTATGATTCTTTTTACACAAAAATGGGATCATAATGTTAAAAATCAGCGAAATTAAGGATTTTCTCTTGCTTTTTTGGGGCAACAGTGGTACAAATGAATTTGTAAATCAAATGACTGGATAGAGGACGCAAAGGACATAAGTAGATTGCAGCCGGAAGGCTTAGGGAAAAGCCGCTGCAAAAGAAAGGGGAATTTGCCGAAGAAAGGAGCATCCCAAAGCTTTTTTCTGGGACGGTGCAGAAGATGCATCGGACTGTCACTTTTTGTGGAGAGCTATCGGCAATTTTTTTGAAATGTGAATGCCATGGATATGCTCGCGCATATTCGTGGCTTTTTTATAAAAGATAGCCTGTTCGGTCAGAAAAAAGGAGAGAGAAAAATGAAAGCAAACATGAAAAAAATCATGGGCACACTGGCTGTTATTGCATTGATGGTAATGTGCTGCCCGATGCTGGCATTTGCTGCTGAAGAGACAGCAGAATATGTGCCATCCATGTACGCTACTTTCTGGGGTCTGGTACCGCCATTGGTAGCAATTGTACTTGCGCTGATCACTAAGGAAGTTTACAGCTCCCTGTTTATTGGTATTTTAGTCGGTGGATTATTCTATTCAGGATTCAGCTTTGAAGGAACAGTCAACCACATTTTCCAGAATGGATTTATCGGCGTGTTATCTGACAGTTATAATGTGGGCATCCTGGTATTCCTTGTTATTTTAGGATGCATGGTCAGCATGATGAATAAAGCCGGAGGCTCCGCAGCATTCGGTCGTTGGGCAGCTACCCATATTAAGAGCCGCGTAGGTGCACAGCTGGCAACGGTTCTTCTTGGATGCCTGATCTTTATTGATGACTATTTTAACTGTTTAACTGTAGGAAGCGTTATGCGTCCGGTAACTGATAAACACAAGGTATCCCGTGCAAAACTGGCTTACTTAATCGATGCTACAGCAGCACCGATCTGTATCATTGCACCGATTTCTTCCTGGGCAGCAGCAGTTACAGGCTTCGTAGAAGGTGCGGACGGATTTTCTTTGTTTATCCGTGCCATTCCGTTTAACTTCTATGCACTGCTCACCATCGTTATGATGGTAGGTCTCACCATGATGAAGACTGAATACGGTCCTATGAGACAGCATGAATTAAATGCATTAAAAGGTGATCTCCATACAACTCCGGCAGGTGCAAAGGCAGAGTTTGCTGATGAAACAGCAGGAAATCCAAACGGAAGAGTCATTGACCTGATCATTCCGGTAGCATGCCTGATCGTTTGCTGTATTATCGGCATGATCTATACCGGTGGTTTCTTCGATGGAGTGAATATTGTGGAAGCATTCTCCGGATGTGACGCATCTGTAGGTCTTGCTTACGGAAGCTTCTTCGGACTGATCATTACCATTATTTTATATATGGCAAGAAAAGTCCTTTCTTTTAAAGATTGCATGAATTGTCTTCCGGAAGGATTTAAGGCAATGGTACCTGCTATTTTAATTCTTACCATGGCATGGTCCTTAAAGTCTATGACAGACAGCCTTGGTGCTGCAGAATTCGTTGCTGCATTTATTAACAATTATGCAAAAGGTCTGGTAAACTTCCTGCCTGCAATCATCTTCCTGGTAGCGTGTGTACTTGCTTTCGCAAGCGGTACCTCCTGGGGAACCTTTGGTATCCTCATCCCAATCGTAGTAGATGCCTTTGCCGGTAATGAAACAATGATGATCATTGCAATCTCTGCATGTATGGCAGGTGCTGTATGTGGTGACCACTGCTCACCAATTTCCGATACGACCATTATGGCAAGTGCCGGGGCACAGAGTAATCATATCAACCACGTAAATACACAGCTTCCATATGCCATCACGGTAGCAGCAGTATCCTTTGTGACCTACCTTGTTGCAGGTTTTGTAAAGACTGCATGGATCGCACTTCCAGTAGGTATCGTGCTTATGATCGCTACCTTGTTTGTTATCAGAAACAAATTCGGCACATTAGAAGCGTAAAATCAGCCGGGTAATTCCACAAGAATGACATCCGGTCCGATCTCTTTAATATGACACCAGGGAATCACGACTTCATCGTTACAGAACAGATTGAAGAAGCGGATTCCCTGGGAAACAATCAAAGCTGTCACATGACAGCTTTTTTTGTCGAATTCCAAATCTACAACACATCCGATTTTCTTACAGGTACAGATATTGATTACATCTTTTTCATGTAATTCACAAAGCCGCATATGATCCCTCCAGTCCCAATGTTACTGTACAGACTGTTACTGAAAAGGAGTGAACAGTAACTGGTTAATATATTATATCCGGTATTCCGCTTATTGACACAGCAACGGGGGATATAATATACTTTAGTATATTAAAGGGGTATATGAAAAACAGGGGGAGAACCAAGATGAAATGTCCATTTTGTAATCAGGAGTCAACAAGAGTGATAGATTCCAGACCTGCGGATGATAATAGTTCCATCAGACGCCGCAGACTGTGCGATGAGTGCGGAAAACGATTTACAACCTATGAGAAGGTAGAAACCATTCCGCTGATCGTTATTAAGAAGGATAATAACAGGGAGACCTATGATCGTGCCAAGATCGAAGCAGGGGTGCTTCGTGCCTGCCATAAACGTCCAATCCCTGTACAGGCCATCAACGAACTGATCGATCAGGTAGAGCTTGAGATCTTTAACAAAGAAGAGAAGGAAATTCCAAGCAAGCTGATTGGCGAGATCATTATGAACCGACTGAAAAATCTGGATTCCGTTGCCTATGTCCGTTTTGCGTCTGTGTACAGAGAGTTTAAAGACGTGAATACATTTATGGATGAACTGAAAAAAATGCTGGAATAAGGAGAGTACATGTTACGTACATTTTACCCAAAAGAATATGTGGATTCCACCTATGGGATCGATTTTGACAGCTTTGTGAAAAAGGGATATCGGGGTGTGATCTTTGATATTGACAATACATTGGTCCCTCATGGGGCACCTGCCGATGAGAGAGCAAAGAAGCTGTTTGCACATTTAAAGGAGCTTGGCATGAATGCCTGTCTTTTATCTAACAACAAAGAGCCAAGAGTGGCTATGTTTAATAAAGATGCAAAGGTTTTTACCATCAGTAAGGGTGGAAAGCCTAATCCAAAGGGCTATCAAAGAGCTATGGAGCTGATGGGAACGGATGTGACAAACACTTTATTTGTGGGAGATCAGCTGTTTACGGATGTGTGGGGAGCCAATCTTACAGGAATCTATTCGATTCTCGTAAAGCCCATTCACCCTAAGGAAGAAATTCAGATCGTGTTAAAGCGTTATCTGGAAAAAATCGTCTTATTCTTTTACTTAAGGGAGCAGAAAAAAAAGAAATGAAAAGAATCATTTTAATGGGATTTATGGGTGCAGGAAAGACGACTGTGGGAAAAAAGCTTGCGAAGGAACTGTCCTGTGAATTTATCGATACGGATGAACTCATTGAAAAGGAGCAGGGATGTAAAATTTCGGAAATCTTTGAAAAAGACGGAGAAGCGGCTTTTCGGGATCTGGAGACAGAGCTTTTGAAGAGACTGCAGGGAAGTGAGAAGGAGTTTGTGCTCTCTATTGGAGGCGGGATGCCGGTAAGGGAAGAAAATCGAAAGCTTCTTCAAAGTCTGGGAACGGTAATCTATCTAAAAACCTCCAAAGAAGAAATCATTAGAAGGGTATCCGGGGATACCGGGCGGCCACTTTTACAGGGTGGAAGATTGGAGGAAAAGGTAACTGCCCTGATGAATGCGAGAGAGCAGATTTATATAGAAACAGCACACAAAGAAATCGTGACCGATGGGAAGTATCCTAAAGGGCTTGTACAAGAAATTATGGGGTCAGAATAATCTGACCCCATATTACTATTCAGAAAAAAGTACAACCTCTGCAATGGCAGCAGCGTCCATGATACAGCCTTCACATTCCCGTTTTACTTTTCCGGTTTCCGGATCCTTCGCTTTTAATTCGCGGCAGATGATGGTACCGTTTTTCTGTTGGAATGCCTCCACGATCGTTTTGGATAATTTGTAGGTTTTTCCTTTGGATTTTGGTGCATCTACTACGCCATCAGCATTTTTGGCTCCGGCTAAAAAGACGGCACCGGAAACTGCACCACAGGTAGCCTGCATGCCGCCCATACCTGCACCGAATCCTTCCGTAGCCCGAAGGGCAGTCTGTTCATCAATGCCCACCAGGTCACAGTAAGCACATGCCACAGCCTGTGCACAGTTATAGCCTTTGTTGTGTAGCTCGATTGTCTTTTTGATTCTGCTTTCCATAAGTATCTCCGTTTCTTTTTCGAGTTGTAATGATCTGTTTTCATTCTACTCTTTTTGATACGGTATTTCAACAGTCAGATGAGCTACAGTTATACCTTTTCAAAATCTGAAGCAGGATGCTTGCAAAGCGGACAGATATAATCTGCCGGAAGCTCTTCGCCTTCATATACATAGCCGCATACGGTACAGCGCCATGCTGTTTTTGAGGAAGTCCCCTTTTGCTCAGGCTTTGGCTTGATATTTGACTGGTAGTAAGCATAGGTAGCAGAAGGGTCAGAGGAGAGTACCTCCATGTCATCTACAGAAGCAATAAACATGGTATGGCTGCCAAGATCCAGAGTCTGCTCAACTGTTGCAGAAATATAGGCATTGGTTCCTTCCGTGATATAGTAGAGACCATTTTCGCTGAGCATACAGTGTGCATAACCCGCAAATTTATCTACGGTTCTTCCGGACTGAAAGCCGAAATGTTTGAAAATTTCAAAATCAGCCTTTTCGCTTAAGATTGAGAGGTTGAATTTTTTACTCTTCATGACAAGATCGTGGGTATAGTTATCTTTATTTACGGTAATACTGATCCTGTTTGGTGTGGAAGTTACCTGACCTGCAGTATTGATAATACAGCCGCTGTCTTTACCGTCCAGACGGGAGGTGAGCACAAACAGCCCATAGGTAAGGTTATACATTGCTTTTTTATTCATAAATGGTTCCTCCAACTTAAGTCATTGCAGCACCGTCAACACGGATGGTAACTCCTGTAACATAGCTTGACAGATCACTTGCCAGGTAAAGATATGCGTTGGCAATGTCAAGGGGCTCTCCTACACGTCCCAGAGGGATTCCGGCAGAGATTCGGTCAACTAATTCCCCAGGAAGGACAGACAACATATCTGTTCTTGTAACACCCGGTGCTACGGCATTGACACGGATCTGATCCTTTGCCAGCTCTCTTGCCAAAGATTTTGTAAGACCGTTTACCGCAAATTTACTTGTTGGGTAGCCACAGCCGGATGGCTGTCCGTATTCACCGACCATGGAGCTGGTACTGATAATGACTCCGCCGCCCTGTTCCTTCATGATTCTTGCCGCAGCCTGAGAGCAGACAAAAACAGCTTTTACATTGATGTCCATGATTTTGGAGAATTCCTCGACAGTGTAGTCATAGAGACTGGTTCTGGAAGATATACCTGCATTGTTTGCAAGAATATCGATCCTTCCAAATCTTTCTTTTACGGATGCAAATGCATCTGCAACCTGCTCCGGAGAACATAAATCCGGCCAGATGCCCATAACACGATCCTGATATTCGCCCAACTGAGCGAGAGCTTTGTCTACCGATTCCTGACGGGAGCCTGCAATTGCAACATTGGCACCGTTTTCAAGATATCTTTTTACGATTGCCATTCCGATGCCTCGGGTTCCACCGGTTACGATGGCTGTTTTTCCTTTTAACATTATTTTTCCCTCCATATTCTGAGATTTTCCGAATACTATTAAATAATAATAGTAATTGATACTGTTATTATATTCCTGTTTATGTAAAATGTCAATGAAAAAGTAAAAAATAACAAATAAAATCAGAGGATTTATGTAAGAAGCTCTTGCAAAAATACTTTTTTTCTGTAAAATAAGGTAGGTATGGAGTAACTGTTCAGAAGCCACTATTCTGCGAGGGTTTTCGCAAGAAAATCCCGAGTTTAGCAAGCAAAAATCCATTTGCGAAGCAAATTCTGCATGGATTATTGCACGTATCTGGAAGGTACTGAACAGATACGGTATGGAATGATAAGTCAGAGGGGTTTTGCAAGCCTCTTTTTAAGAAAGGTAAGGAAGAAATGATTAGTGCAAACAATGTAACATTACGTTTGGGTAAGAAAGCATTATTTGAAGATGTCAATATTAAGTTTACAGAAGGAAACTGTTATGGCCTCATTGGTGCCAACGGTGCCGGAAAATCCACATTTTTAAAGATTTTATCCGGGGAGCTTGACTCTACCAATGGTGATATTGTGATCACACCGGGACAGCGTCTTTCTTTTTTAAAACAGGACCACTTCCAGTATGATGAATTTACAGTTATGGATACTGTCATCATGGGAAACCAGAGACTGTACGATATTATGAAGGAAAAGGATGCCATTTACGCAAAAGAAGATTTTACAGAGGAAGACGGTATCCGTGCTTCCGAGCTGGAAGGTGAATTTGCAGATATGGACGGCTGGGAAGCTGAATCCAATGCAGCAACTCTCTTAAATGGTCTGGGTGTGGATGTAGAGTACCACTATCAGATCATGGGAGATCTTCCCGGTGCATTAAAGGTGAAGGTACTCCTTGCACAGGCATTATTCGGAAATCCGGATATCCTGCTTCTGGACGAACCGACCAACCATTTGGATTTAGATGCCATTGCATGGCTGGAAGAATTCTTAATTAACTTTGAAAATACTGTTATCGTGGTATCCCACGACCGTTACTTCTTAAATAAAGTATGTACCCATACTGCTGATATCGATTATGGTAAGATCCAGCTCTATGCCGGTAACTACGACTTCTGGTACGAATCAAGCCAGTTAATGATCCGTCAGATGAAGGAAGCGAACAAGAAAAAAGAAGAAAAGATCAAGGAATTACAGGAATTTATTTCAAGATTCAGTGCCAATGCTTCTAAATCCAAGCAGGCTACTTCCCGTAAGAAGGCTCTTGAAAAAATTGAACTGGATGAGATCAGACCGTCCAGCCGTAAATATCCATACATTGATTTCAGACCAAACCGTGAGATCGGTAATGAAGTCCTGACGGTAGAAGGAATTTCCAAGACAATTGACGGCGTAAAGGTATTAGATAACATTTCTTTTATCTTGAACCATGATGATAAGGTGGCGTTTGTTGGAAGCAATGAGCTTGCAAAGACAACACTTTTCAAAATTCTGGCAGGAGAGATGGAGCCGGACGAAGGTACCTTCAAATGGGGGGTTACCACAAGCCAGGCCTACTTCCCGAAGGATAATACAAAGGAATTCGACAACGACTACACCATCGTTGACTGGTTGACCCAGTACTCTGAGATCAAGGATGTGACCTATGTACGCGGTTTCCTTGGAAGAATGCTTTTCGCAGGAGAAGACGGTGTGAAAAAGGTACGTGTTCTTTCCGGTGGTGAAAAGGTACGCTGTATGTTAAGCAAGCTGATGATCTCCGGTGCAAATATCCTGATTCTGGATGAACCGACTGACCATTTGGACATGGAATCCATTACAGCACTGAATAATGGTATGATGAAGTTCCCGGGAGTTCTTTTATTCTCTTCCCGTGACCATCAGATTGTACAGACTACAGCCAATCGTATCATTGAAATCCTTCCAAATGGAAGCATGATCGATAAGATCACAACCTACGATGAATATCTGGAAAGCGACGAGATGGCCAGAAAGAGAACTGTCTTTGTTGCACAGACAGACGACGA
>CALZFY010000042.1:0-22404 GCA_945786935.1 uncultured Lachnoclostridium sp. | reverse complement strand
CCTGATCCGCCAGCCCTGCCAGATATTCTACCTCATGTTCATACCTGGCGGCATTGCAGATGACAGCAATCTTCTTGCCCTGGTAGAGCATTCCGTCACAGGTGGCACAGTAGCTGACACCTCTTCCTAAAAATTCCTGCTCACCTTCCAGTTCCTTTGCCGACATCACTCCCATAGCCAGGATCAGTGTTTTTGCTTCATAAATTTCGTTATCTGCCAAAACCATGTAATATCCCGAAGCATCCATGACATTGGTCACCATTTTTTCAGAGATTTCCAATTCTGCAGACTGGATATGTTCCTGAAATCTTTCATAGAGTTCCTGTCCGGTAATTACCGGAAAACCCGGATAATTCACAATTTTTTCTGCTTTGATCACCTTATCACTTAAATTGTGTGATCCAAACCAGACAAAGTTTTTATGATAAGTCTTCAGGTTGATGGCCGCCGACAATCCCGCCGGACCGCTTCCTATTATGATGCAATCGTACATGGTTCTCCTCCGTTTTTTCTTTCGGCATTAAAGCATTTTTTCAGCCCATTGTGTTTCCTTAAATCCTGTCAGCACAAAGTCTTCTCCCACAACCAGCGGCCTTTTTACCAGCATACCGTTGGTAGACAGAAGTTTTAACTGGTCTTCCTCAGACATTTCAGGCAGCTTTTCCTTTAATTTCATTTCCTTGTAAAGAAGTCCGCTTGTATTAAAGAATTTTTTCAGCGGCAGCCCGCTTTTTTCATACCACTGCTTTAATTCCTCGTAGGTAGGATTTTCTTCTACTATGGGACGTTCCTCAAATTCTACCTGATTTTCCTCCAGCCATTTCAATGCCTTGAGGCAGGTGCTGCATTTTCTGTAAACTAAAACTAACATAATACACTTTCCTCCAAAAGTAGGTACTGCTCACTCCGTTCCAGTAACCAAAAGTATTTCTATACATTTAATTAAATACGATTCTGTCATTTAATTCAATACCAGATTTAAAAAATCTCCTACTTCTTTCAGATAAAGCTCGCTGTCCACACAATAACTCATGCCGTGGGCTGCACCTTCCACAAAAACAAGCCTTTTCCGGTTCGAAATACAGGCATCATAACAGTCCTGGCTCATCTGTCCGGGCACAAAATAATCTTCATCCCCATGAATGAACAGTACCGGAATCTGGCAGTTTCTCATGGCATCCACTGCAGAGTGTTCCTCCACATCGAAGCCTCCAAAAATCTTTCCACCCAGCCGCACTGCTGCGTAAGTGATGCCAACCGGAAATTTCATCTGTTTGATAACTTCCTTAATAATGTCCTTCGGTGAAGAAAATGGACAGTCTGCCATTATGCCCTTGACATTTGCCGGGAGTCCCATATCTGCTGTCATAAGTACGGCAGAAGCGCCCATGGAGATTCCTGCCAGAATGATCGGTGTCTCCTCTCCAAATCTGCGGTTCATGTAATAGATCCAGTCCATACAGTCAAACCGTTCCTTGATTCCAAAGGTAATGGCTTTCCCACCGCTCTTTCCATGACCACGCTGATCAGCCAAAAGCACATTGTAACCCATCTGTTTTGCATACAATAAAATACCATTTCCATCCCGCAATGCATTTCCATGGTATCCATGAAAAAAGAGGATCACGGGTGCCTGATCCTTTACATGATAATATTTGCCGGATAACGTAATCTCATCCCTTGCCTCTATAAAAATTCTCTGAAAGTTCAACTTCCCGGCCTTTTCCATGCCGTCTCTGATCATATCTTCGTATGGTTCATACTGTTTTCCCTGAAGCAATGCATTTTCCAGTCCATCTTTTTCAGTCACCCTTCCAAAGATATTCCTGTAGATCCAATATAAGCCGAGTCCTCCCACTGAAAGACCGGCACCTATGTTTCCAATCACTTTTTTTATATTCATCATTCAAACTCCTCAAGCTTTACAAAAAATCATTCTATCATCGTATATGTTATGCAACTTCCGGATATGAATCAAACTTACCGTAGAATCCTGCCTACAGCATTTAGGTTTACCCCGCGTGGGATAATTATTCACATCTGTTCATTACTTTCCAAATTCTAGCATAGCCGGATGGTGCAAACAATTAAGGTTATCTTAAATTTTGCTGATTTTTTTCATAACAGATGCTATAATAATGAAAACAAATCGTATCTGGAAAATACCAAACAGATAGGACAACGCAATATTTGCATGAAAGGAGTTTTAAAATGGCAATAGAAAATACAGATATCCTCTGGAAAGACAAAAAACATCACCTGTGGTTTCCATTAAGTTTTACTACATATTATATTGAAGATGACAGGCTGATGATTAAAAAAGGATTTTTTAATACAACTTTAGACGAGACATTACTTTATCGAATCGTCGATATTACTTTCCGGCAATCCCTTGGCGGGAAGATTTTTGGCACAGGAAATATCATTTTAAAAACAAAAGCTGATGCTGACAGAGACATTACTCTCGTTAACATCAAACAACCTCTTGAAGTCCGCAAAATGCTCTCCAGGATGGTAGAGGAAAGCAGAGATCGACGCAATGTGGTAGGTAAAGAATTCTACAGCATGGATCATATGGATCTGGACGGCGATGGTGTCTGTGATTATGAGGATTAAGCTTTGGCTCCGGTTTTCTTACATAGCCGGAGCCAAATTTTCCCACTTCAGATTCATAAACTCTTTGCCCTTAGTCAGATCAGACTCACTGGTATAAACAGAAATATAAAATCTTTTTGTTGCAGGCTTATCCTCTGCCCTCAGTTTGATTTCAAGAAATTCATCCTCAAGACACATCTGAATCAATTTTTCCTTTAATTGTTCCACATTGTAAATGTTCCATCTGGGAACTAAAACCGTAATATATGCCGTATCCATTGTAGTAATACTGCTGACAATTCTCGGCTTATCACTGCATTTTCCAATAATCACAGCTGCAATCAGGCAAATTGCTAATATAATTCCAACTTTTTTCTTCAATCCTCTATCCCCCTTCTACAATTACATCATACATCAAACAATACCCCTTAGTAAATCGTAAGTTGTTTATTATTTAGCAACTATACAATAAGTTGTTTTACAGTAAATGATATTTTGTGAGATTCTCATTTATAATATTTCCATGAAATGGGGGATTTCTATTATGAAACGCATACATATGAGAATTGTGGAACTATTGACTGAACGCGGCATCAGTAAAAACCGCATTTGTAAGGATTTAGATATTCCACGCGGGAACTTTAACAGATATTGCAGAGATGAATTCCAAAGAATTGATGCCAATCTGGTAGTCAAGCTTTGTAATTACCTGGAATGTGATATTAAAGATCTGTTGGTACTTGTCGATTAAGCACTCAGGGGACTGTGTTCAAAAAACACAGTCCCCTGTTTCTTAGTTTCCGTTCATCAGCATCTCTACTTCCTCGATGCCGCTTAGGATGCCTGCTCTTCTTTCGTTGGCAAGCAGTCCCTTATTATATTTGTAAAATCTGGCGCACTCATTTTCTGACAAAAATTTGGCTCCATAAAAATTCACTGTTAATTCTGTGATAAATACAACCATTTCCTGGCTTTCCCCAAAGGCACGCTCCATGAAGTCAAAGGCATATTCCAGGCATTCACCGGCAGCCAAAGTCACAGCTTCCCGCACCTTTGTTTCCTTTACAAACTCTGTTCTCACCCTTTCAAAAGCAGCTTGTTCATCTGAAATATTTTCTTCCTTTAACAGCTTTGCGTAAACCTGTAAGACTCCAGCTACTTTCTTTTGTAAATGTTCCGTCTTTCTATCCAGAGTACCATTTTCCCTGTCAGCTTCTGCCTTTTCAAACATTTCCCCGGACGCTGCTTCTAAAAGCTCTGCCGGCACATTACTGTCATGAAGCTGTCTTTTGAAGGCTTTTAAGCGTTCAAACAGCTCACTGACAAAAAGATCTGCTTCATAGGCACCTTCAAACCTTTCAGAAAGTGCCGCCAGGAGAAGCCCAATCACACTTAATCGCTCATCAAATGGTGCAAATTTCAGTTTTTCATACACAGATTCTTTTACTTCTCCCTTTAAAATGCCCTGAATCTGATAATCTGTCTGATACTTTTTATAAAGCTCCAGATAATTTGCAAAATCCTTGGCAATCTTTTCCTGCTGAATGTATTGGAAGATCACTTCCTGATCCACTTCCATTCCCAGTTTTTCATACACAGTCAGAAGCTCCGATAAATCCTGCCAGCCTCTGGCAGTAGCAAACCGTTTGCCGTCCACCCTTGTTTCCATATGGTAGAAATTCTCTTTTTTCAGCTCCAGGTATGAAATGACCGCTCCGTGGATGCCCACCTGATAAGCATATTCCTTCCAGACTCCAAAGTCAGGTTCCACATCGATCTTCTTTACACGATCCAGTGTCACCACATCGAAATCCCGGACAGATTTGTTATATTCCGGCGGATTTCCCGCTGCTACAATGATCCATCCTTCAGGAATCTTCTGATTTCCGAAGCTTTTACACTGTAAAAACTGCAGCATGGTCGGTGCCAGCGTCTCCGATACACAGTTGATCTCATCAATAAACAAAATTCCTTCTCTGCAGCCGGTCTTTTCCATCTGCTCATAGACACTGCTGATGATCTCACTCATGGTATACTCTGTCACAGAATATTTTCTGCCGTCATATTCCTTCTCCTGAATAAAAGGAAGACCAATGGCACTCTGTCTGGTATGATGGGTGATGGTATAGGACACCAGCGCAATGTGAAGGTCTCTGGCAATCTGCTCCATGATCTGCGTCTTGCCGATTCCGGGTGCTCCCATCAAAAGAATCGGCCGCTGACGAATAGACGGAATCACATAATCCCCAAAATCATCCCTCAAAAGATAGGCCTTGATGGTGTTTTCTATTTCCTGTTTTGCTCTCTTAATATTCATATCTCATTCCCTGCTCTATCAGCTCATAATCCAGGCGAAGGGCAGTCTCCTCCTCTAACTCTTCCTTTTCAATAATCAGCTTGATGGCCCATGGCGGTACCGATTTGTCCGTATAATCTTCCTCCATAAATACAAATGCCGTCTCAAAGGGCGGTTTTTTCGCCGGGAACACACCGTAACCGTCCGTAAAATAAACCATTCCACGAAGGTTTAAAAATTCTTTTTTCTCCACCAGCTCCCGGACGTAGGAAAACGCCGGCCTGAAGTCTGTTCCTCCATTTCCGATGACCTGAAAATGCTTCATATATTGCTCTAATTCTTCCCGACTTGTCACCTTCACATCGGATTGTACTTTCTCGTCACATTGTAAGATTCGGATATTGACCTTCTTAAAGAAGCTCTCTGTCTCGGAAAGCACCTCGTAGGTCTGTTCCAGGAATGTTTTCACAAGCTCTCCGGAACAGGACATGGACGTGTCAATGACGATGACAAACTCCTGAATTTTCTTCTCTTCTTTGTATTCCTGCGGTTCAATCAGCGGCATATTCTTGTATAATGACAATCCATAACTGTAAAACACATAATCAAAGGTATCCGGATCCACCTGCATTTCTTCCCGCATCACTGCAAACTTTCTAAGAAATGCCTTGTAATCATAGCGTTCCCTATGTTCCACAGCCAGATTCTCCGCCAGCTCTCCCTCACCGTTGGTTGCCTCCTTGGAGAATGTTTCCAGCTCCGTCTGCATCTTTTCGCCAATTTCCTGCCACTTATCATTTAACTGTTCCATGACAGCAGACGGTGGCTCGTCCTTTCCCGGAGGGGACGGCCATCTGCTATGATCGTCGATCCGAAACTCTTTTTCCAGCTTCCTGATCTTATATTCTTCCGGATTTTTCTCCGTCAGCAATTTATATATTTTCTCAGCAGTCAAAACCTTCAGCGATTTTTCCAGACTTCCGTAACAGTTGGCACGAATGGCATTTCTTGGAAACCGCACACTTCGATGTCCCAAACCATCCATGAGATGCTCTGTGGCAATATCGCAGGATAAATCCCAAATGCGTTTATCTCTGTTCCCCTGTTTTAACAAATGCCTGAAAATGCAGTGAAATACATTGTGAAGATAAGCCCTGTTGATCCTGATCCTGTCCAGCCGGTAAAGATCTACCAGATACTGGGGATCGAAATACAGGGAAAATCCATCGGTTCCTAACCCAAAGGTATTCACATCCATCACATAATTTAAGGAGGACAGCGAAATATCCAGAAATCTCATATTCAAATATAATTCATTTCTTGAAGCTGTCAGGATTTCACGGCCAACGGCGTCAAATTTTTCTGAAATTTCTATGGACATCATTTTCCTCCTCTCTCAATGGACGCCCTGCAAGGGGACAGGTGCCTCGTCTCGCAGGGTCGTTTCCCCTCAATAAGTACATCGTTCGCAAAATAACTGACTAATGCGCAGAACGTTTTTTTGAGAGTGCAGTTCAAAAAACGCAGGCGTAGCGGGCTACGTCGAGGCTTTTTGAACTGTGCTATCGAGAAAACGGGCAAGTATTCGGTCAGTTATTTAAGATACGATGTACTTAGCCCAAGAATTTCTAAAGACTCGCAGGAGAGCCTGCTTCGTCTAGAAATTCTAAGGCGGATTTTCGGGCGCACTCCCTTGACGCTCTCCTAGGCACCTGTCCCCTTGTAGGGCTGTGCATCAAAAAATAACATATTAAGTACATAACTTCTAGTTCATAAATGATCAGCTTCCTAATAGAGTCAGCAATGTGCAGATAGTGACGCTTTACTGACGTAAAAAAAACATTTTTAGAAGTCATCAAAATCGAATGTTTTCTTCTTAGGTCTAAAATGCTCCAGCCTGTAATTTAACAGATAGCTTGCCATCTCTGCTCTTCCTAATGCTGAAGCCTTCTCCTGAAATGCTTTCAGAATCTCTTCTGTAAAATATCCGGCATCGGCAAGCACCATCAGGCTTTCCTGATCGTCTCCCTTGCAGATTTTCTTTACTACATCCACGGACTTCTCCCGCAAATATTCCAGATAACGCTCTTTTACCTGCTGCTTCAACCCAACCGGTGTACTCAGCCGATTCAGTGCAATTTTGATACAGGTCGGTGTAAACTCCTGGGCTATGGCATAGCTAAATAAACTGTCATACTTTTCAAAATCCATCTGGCGGTTACGGATGCACTGGCGGTACTTATAACCGGAGCCATGATAGACAATATCAATGATCCTTGCCGGCGTATTTTCCACAGATTCCTCATAATATTCCGGGAAAGTAAGCCTGGCAATTTTTCCATCTTTAAACCTAAGCTCCACTTCTACCTCATACTGAAAGTCATAAAGCAGTTCCGTCAGAAAATGGATATCTTCCTCCACATCCCGTATGACGATTTTCTTCAACTTCTTACATCCCATAAAGGCCCCGCAGCCAAGACGTCGAATGCCGCTGTAAACATAGATTTCTTCCAGTGCAAGACACCGGTAAAAGGCATAATCCTCAATGATCTCGATTCCTTTTGGAAGATCAATGATCTTTAATGCGCTATAATTTGCAAATTCATGATTTTTGATGACAGAACCATGTTCTTCCTTTAGTTCCAGCACCAGCAATTCTTCATTCATAACAAGTTCCTCATATCCTCCGGCAATGGCTGCTCAAAAAGCATTTGCTCTCCGGTGACCGGATGTGCAAATTCCAGTCTCCAGGAATGCAGTGCCTGCCGCCCTATGTCTGTAAAATCGGGATGATATAAAAAATCTCCCGGTAACGGATGACCGATTGCCTTCATATGAACCCTGATCTGATGGGTTCTTCCTGTCTCCAGCCAGATTCTTGCAAGGGAATATTTCTCATTCTTTTCCACACAGGTAAAGTGAGTCACTGCCCTTTCTCCACAGGAATGATCCACACACCGTTCAATGGTGGAACCTTCCTTTCTTGCAATAGGAAGATCAATGGTTCCTTCCCGGGGGAGACTCCCCCTTACCACTGCCAGATAAGTTCTTTTGATTTTCCGATTTAGCATTTCCTGATTTAGGATGGCGCTGGATAGCATGTTTTTGGCAATGATGGTCAGTCCTGTGGTATCCCTGTCCAGCCGGTTCACACAGCGAAACACAAAACTTTCACCCTGTCTTTTATAATATCCTGCTACCCCATTGGCCAGACTGTTCTCATAGTTTCCCTGAGAAGGATGAATGGGTGTATCTGCTGCCTTATTGATCACCAGAATATCCTCATCCTCATAGACAATATCCAGAGCCATTGGAGACTCTACGATATTTTCAGAGGATTCCTCCTCCACAAATACTGTCTCTAAAATGTCCCCTGCCATCAGCCGGTCACTGGTATAAGCCCAGATACCGTTTTTTTTGATTCCCTCTTCTGTCTTTTTCAGGTGAATGAGACATCCTCTGGAATACCCCTTTGATTTTAAATAATTTTCAATGGTAGAGCCGTTGTGCGCTTTCTCCACCTCATATCTGAACCTTCTGACCATTCTTCCTGCTTTCTATGCCTGTAAACTATCGCTGCTTTTCCATCCTGTTTTGTATATCTTATAGGATTCAAACAGCCATACATCATAAGCTATACAAAAATCAAGCCATGCCCACGGCATGGCTTTCCTTTTTATACATCCATTATCTGATTCTTTCCGGGAATCCGATTTTTTTCTGTACCTTACGAAGTGTTTTATTAGAATAGTACTGCGCTTTTTCTGCATTATTCTTGATAATGCCATCAATGTATGCTTTGTCCTTTTCAAGATCTGCCACACGCTCCTGCAGCGGACGAAGTACATCCACTACCGCTTCTCCAACTGCCGGTTTGAATTCTCCATAGCCTTTGCCGTCAAATTCACGCTCTACATCAGCCGGAGTTTTTCCGGTACATGCACAGTAAATATCGATCAGGTTCTTAATGCCCGGCTGCTCATCGCGATAACGCACCTGCGCCTCAGAATCTGTCACGGCACGTTTGAATTTTCTCATAATCGTATCCGGATCATCCATCAGGTAAATACTTGCATTGGGATTTTCATCGGATTTGGACATTTTTTTAGAAGGATCCTGAAGACTCATGATCTTTGCCCCTACCTTGCCAATGTAAGCTTCCGGTATCGTAAATACATCTCCGTAAATAGAGTTAAATCTCTGTGCAATATCTCTTGTAATTTCCAGATGCTGCATCTGATCCTTTCCTACAGGAACTACATCCGCCTGGTAAAGAAGGATATCTGCTGCCATCAATACCGGATAAGTAAATAATCCGGCGTTGATATTATCTGCGTGTTTTGCGGATTTATCCTTAAACTGGGTCATTCTCTGAAGCTCACCCATGTAAGTAAAGCAATTTAAGATCCATGCCAGTTCTGCATGTCCGGAAACATGGGACTGATAATAAATACAGTTCTTTTCCGGATCCAGTCCTGCTGCAATATACAGAGTTAACAGGGCTCTGGCACGCTTGCGAAGCTCCGCAGGGTTCTGGCGCACCGTGATGGAATGCATATCTACCACACTGTAAAAGCATTCATATTCATCACTTAAGGTCACCCAGTTTTTTAAAGCCCCTAAATAATTCCCTAAAGTTAAATTTCCAGTAGACTGCATTCCACTGAACAATACCTTCTTGTCGTTTAACATAACATTCTCCTTCTTTTATGCATGCAGCAAAAGTGCAGCAATGGTAAAATATAATACAAGACTCAGTGCATCCACGATGGTGGAAATAAGTGGTGCCGCCATCATGGCCGGGTCTAATTTCAAAGTCTTTGCAATGAACGGTAAGGTACATCCAAGAACTTTGGACATGACTACCGTTGCAATGAGGCTAAGGCCGATGACCAGACATACCACCGGCTCATCAGGATACATGATAATCAGTCGGATATAGTTGGCAACCCCAAGTACCACACCGACGCCTAAAGAAACTCTGCATTCCTTCCAAAGTACCTTCCAAACATCGGAAAGTTCCACATCACCAATGGAAATGGCACGGATAATGGTGGTACTGCTCTGGCTTCCGGCGTTACCGCCTGTTGCAGTAAGCATCGGAATACAGGTAACCAGAGTGGGCCATAATGCTGAAATGGCCTGATAATGTTCCAAAATCAAAGCAGAAATGGTACTGGTAAACATTAAAACCAAAAGCCATGGAATACGGTTCTTTGCCAGTTCAAACACGCTCATTTTCAGATACGGCTTTTCTGACGGCAGGATCGCAGCCATCTTTTCGATATCCTCTGTGGCTTCCTGTTCCATGACATCCACGATATCATCAACGGTAACAATACCAACCAGACGGTTTTCGTGGTCAACTACCGGCAGGGACAACAGACCGTATTTATTGAAGGTCTCTACAACCGTCTCCTGGTCATCGGTAGTTACTGCCTGGATAATGTTTGTATCCATGATTTCTTCAAGCTTCGTCTCATAATCATTGAGAAGAAGATCCTTTACCGTAACGATACCTTCCAGATGACGTTTCTCATCAATGACAAAACAGGTATAAATGGTTTCCTTGTCCACACCATGCTTTCTGATATAGGCAAAAGACTGCTCCACAGTCATGTTTTTCTTTAAACCGATATATTCCGCAGTCATGATGCTGCCCGCACTGTCATCCGGATACTGTAAGAACTGATTGATCAGCGCTCTCGTATCAGGCTTTGCATTGGCAAGCACACGTCGGACCACCGTAGCCGGCAGCTCCTCCAGCATATCTACCGCATCATCGATGTAGAGTTCTTCTACGATTTTCTGCAATTCGTAGTCGGACATACTGTTAATAATATGCTCCTGCATGTCAACTTCCAGACATGCAAATACATCTGCGCCCAGAGACTTAGGCAAAAGCCTGAAGATCAGCACGACCTTTTCCCGGTCCACTTCTTCTAAAAACTCTGCAATATCTACCTCATTCATCTCTTCGAGGATACCTCGCAGCTTTCGAAACTTCTTTTCGTCTACTAACTGATGTAATATACCTTGTAAATCCATATGGTATCCTCCCTTCACAATTTCCATTCGTAATATGATACCATTTTTTGAAAAACATGACAACATTTTTCAAAAAGTTCCTATCTACTCCACTCATTTTTCATTTCAAGAGACGCCGTAACTGCTTCTATCCGCGTCCCGCAGGCGTCGTCGCCTCCAACTAACCATAAGAACTGCTAATCACTCGCGTGAGAGCACGCTTCGCGAAGCAGTTCTAAGGTGGATTTTCCGGCTCCTTAGGCCAAATGCGGTACACAAACAGAAGCAGTTCTGGCTGTTCTTTTTGAAATTATTCTATTACATAAATCTTTCAACCCACAGCCTGAAGGACTGCGGTTGCACCAGGTCGCGTTAAGCGGAAGAGTCCGAAAATCCAGTCTTAGTATCACTCCGCGAAGCACCCACACGTGCGAGTGGTTAGTGATACTTAGACTTAGTTGAGGAGGATGGAGCCTGCGAAGTGGGGTAACCGCAGTTTTTCGGGCGTCAGTTGAAAGAAAATGATTCAATAAATAGATTCAATCAGGTTAGGAGAGTTCAAACTTTCCGGTATAAAGCTGGTAGTACTTGCCATGCTGTCTTAGCAGTTCGTCGTGGTTACCACGCTCAATGATCCGTCCCTGTTCCAGAACCATGATACAGTCAGAGTTCTTGATGGTAGAAAGTCTGTGTGCGATGACAAATACGGTTCTTCCTGCCATCAGACGGTCCATACCGCTTTGTACGATCTGCTCGGTTCTCGTATCAATGCTGGAGGTTGCCTCGTCAAGTACCAGCACCGGCGGATTTGCGATAGCCGCTCTGGCAATGGACAAGAGCTGCCTCTCCCCCTGAGATAATGTGCCTCCATCTCCGCTGATGACGGTATCATAGCCTTCCGGCAGCTTCATAATAAAGCGATGTGCATTGGCAAGCTTCGCTGCCGCAATGACTTCTTCATCCGAAGCATTCAGACGTCCATAACGGATATTTTCCCGAATGGTTCCCGTAAAAAGGTGGGTATCCTGCAGTACCACACCAAAGGCACGTCGAAGCTGACTTTTTTTAATCTTATTGATATTGATGCCGTCAATACGGATCTTACCATCCTGAATGTCATAAAAACGGTTTAACAGGTTTGTAATCGTTGTTTTTCCTGCACCGGTAGAGCCTACAAAAGCAATCTTCTGACCCGGCTGTACATCCATGGATACGTCGTGAAGCACAATTTTTTCATCGGTATATCCAAAATCCACACCGTTTAATGTCACATGACCTGTTAACTGGGTATAGGTAAGGGTTCCGTCGTGATGCGGATGCTTCCATGCCCAGGTACCGGTTCTTTCTTCACAAGGTGTGATAGTTCCATCTTCATCGATCTTGCAGCGGACGATTTCCACGTAACCTTCATCTGCTTCGGAAGGCTCATCCAGAAGTTCAAAGATACGCTCTGCACCGGCAAGTGCCATAACAATGGAATTAAACTGCTGTGCAACCTGAGAGATCGGTCCGTTAAAGCTCTTGGTTAACTGAAGGAAGGAAGCAATGGCTCCCAGAGTCAGCCCGCCGATACCATTGATGGCAAACAAAGATCCAAAGATCAGGATCACCACATAATTGATATTTCCGATATTTCCCATGATCGGCATTAAGATATTTGCAAAAACATGGGCGTTTTTAGCACTTTCAAACAGGTCGTCATTTAATTTTTCAAACTCTTCCACAGCCTGATCTTCATGACAAAACACCTTGATAACCTTCTGTCCGTCCATCATCTCTTCAATATATCCGTTGGTTGCACCGAGAGATTTCTGCTGAGCCACAAAATATTTTGAAGATTTTCCGCCAATGGTGCCGGATACCTTTGTCATAATAAAGACGCCAAACAGCACGATCAGGGTCAGCGGCACGCTTAAGATCAGCATGGAGATTAAAATGCTTACCAGCGTAATGGCTGATGAAAACAAACTTGGAATACTCTGGCTTACCATCTGACGCAGGGTATCTGTATCGTTGGTATAATGGCTCATGATATCCCCATGCTGATGGGTATCAAAATATTTGATGGGTAACGTTTCCATGTGAGCGAACATATCATCACGGACGCTCTTTAACACACCCTGCGCAATATACATCATGATCAGATTGTAGGCATAGGTGCAGACAGTACCCAGAAGGAAAATACATCCCAGGGTGGTCAGTGCCTCGATCAATGGGCGGAAGGTCTGCATCCGTCCATCCAGCATAGGCAGAATGTAATCGTCAATTAGCTGTTTCATAAACATGGTACCGATGACCTGTACCACGGAGCTGATGGCAATACATATCAGCACGATCACAAAACGGAATCTGTAGCGCTTCATGATATAAGCAAGAAGTCTCTTCAATGTCTGTATCGGATTTTTACTCTTTGGACCGCCCTTCATTCCTTTTGGTCCATGTCCCATTGGTGGCATTATTCCTCAGCTCCTTTCTTCTGCAATTCATAAATATCTCTGTAAATCTCATTATTTTCCAATAATTCTTCGTGGGTTCCAAAACCACTGATGGTTCCCTGATCCAATACAAGGATGTGGTCTGCATCTTCCACAGAAGAAATACGCTGTGCAATGATGAGCTTTGTAGTATTTGGAATTTCTTCCCGGAATGCTCTTCTGATCTTTGCATCCGTTGCCGTATCTACTGCACTGGTAGAATCGTCTAAAATCAAAATCTTTGGCTTTTTCAGCAGTGCCCTTGCAATACAAAGTCTCTGTTTCTGACCGCCGGATACATTGGTACCGCCACGCTCGATCTTTGTTTCGTATCCATCCGGGAATTTTTCAATAAATTCCGCAGCCTGGGCAAGCTCGCAGGCATGCTTCGCTTCTTCTAAGGTTGCATTTTCATTTCCCCAACGAAGATTATCAAGAATCGTTCCGGAGAACAATACATTTTTCTGTAATACCATGGAAACCTCATTACGAAGTACTTCCATGTCGTAATCGCGGACATCCACGCCGCCAACCTTTACGCAGCCCTCTGACACATCATAAAGTCTTGGGATCAGCTGTACCAGAGTGGATTTGGAGCTTCCGGTACCGCCAATGATGCCGATGGTTTCGCCGGATTTAATCTTTAAATTAATATTCTCCAGCACATTTTTGTCCGCACCGCCACTGTAACGAAAAGCGACATTTTCAAACGTGATTGATCCGTCTGCTACCTCTTTCACGGGCATCTTAGGGTTTTTGATGGTACTTTCTTCGTCAAGGACTTCCAGAATACGGTCAATGGATGTTTTTGCCATAGTCAGCATAACAAAGATCATGGAGATCATCATCAGGTTCATGAGGATCTGCATGGTATAGGTAAACAGACTCATGAGTGTACCTGTGGTCATGGTTCCTGCTACGATATTTTTTGCACCCAGCCAGGAGATGAGCATAATACAGCTGTACATAGTAAGCTGCATTACAGGGCTGTTGAGCATGACGATCTTTTCGGCTCCGATGGACAGATCTCTTACCTTTCCGGACTGCTCCAGAAATTTACCGGTCTCGTGGTCTTCCCTTACATATGCCTTTACCACACGGATGCCTGCCAGGTTTTCCTGGACACTGGCATTTAAATGGTCGTACTGTTTAAACATTTTCCGGAATCTTGGAAATGCATTGGTCACGATCAGAGCCATGGCAGTACCAAGAAACAGTAATGCTGCCAGGAATACCCAGGACACCTGTGGAGCCAATTTCATACACATAAACAGGGAGAATAACAGCATAAACGGTGCACGCACACAGATTCTGATGGTCATCTGAAATGCCTGCTGTACGTTTGTAACGTCTGTTGTCATTCTTGTAACCAGACCTGCAGTAGAGAATTTATCAATGTTTGCAAAGGAAAAGTCCTGAATCTTTGAAAACATTGCCTTTCTTAAGTTTCTTGCAAATCCGCTGGATGCGATGGCCGCATATTTTCCGCACAGGCCTCCGGCTGTCAGTGAGATAAATGCGATCACAAGCATCAGACCGCCCATTTTTAATACATAATTCATATTGCCCTGATTGACACCATTGTCGATCACGGATGCCATCAGCATGGGCAGAAGCACTTCCATGATCGATTCAATTGCTATGCACACAGGAGATAACAGGGCTTCTTTTTTAAACTCCTTTGCATAAACTGCCAGTTTTTTAATCATCGTTTTCTTCCTTTCCATAATGAAGCTCCATCGCCTTCTGGTCGATGCGGTTCATATACTCTAAAAAATTTTGAAATTCCTCTTCGGTAAACAGGGATCTGATCTCCCTCTCCATCCGGGCCAATGACTCATCCACATGCACATGGATCTCTCTGGCCGCATCTGTGAGAGTCAGCCTCTTGATCCTGGCATCCTCCGGGACACTCTCCCGAATGATGAGCCCCTTTTTTTCCAGAAGCTGTAATACACTGGTCACCGAGGATCGTTTGATGCGAAATACTTCTTCAATATCTCTCTGATACACACTGTTTCCTTTACTTTCTTCCCTGTGAATGTGCCCCAGGATCCTGCTTTGAATGGCAGTCAGGCCTTCCTGTGCCATGGCCTGGTCAAAAAAATATCGGATATTTTTTCCTACATCGAGAATGCACTTGATGGGTGCACCTCCATGAAGCTTTGCCCAGGTTTCCTTTCTGTCATATATTTTTTCCATTATGCCTCCAATTCCTGTCATCAGGTTGCATCTTCTTTTTATTTATGACTGCTTTGGATTTTTTCGTTAGATTTCGTACTGTTTGATTTCTAACATTTCTTTGACAGTATACGGCAACTGTTTTTTTATGTCAAGTTATTGTTTCCTCCCTATTTGCGAAGCAAATTTTGCATGGATTTTTGCCCGTTACCGGAACAAAGTGAACAGTAACGTAATTTTTTCTTGACGAATCCTTACCTTTGGTAGTATGATGTTTTCAATTTCGAGACAAAAGGTGTAAACAAAGTGTTTTTTACCTTAGAGTCTTTCAAGCGATTATTACGGACCACTCCTTTTTGGGAGTTAAGGCCATACGGACAGCCGGGTCCACTGCCGATTGGCGGCTTGCCGCCTTATTGATTGAGTTAAAAGCTCAGTTTTATAAGTTGGTTACTTTATAACCGAAATGCGTTACTTACGCAAACTTGTGAAATGGTCAATAAAGAGTAGTAAAAGTTTTGTTGCTATATAGACTCTGAGTACCCAATATCGATTCTGGTATTTTGATACGCTAGCTTTTTTTAAGCACCCGTTTTTACTTTTGTATCTAAAAGTTTACAGCAGAAGAAGATTGAAGCAGGTTGTGTAATGGCAGCCTGCTTTTTTTATACCAGAATCCATCGGTCATTGACCATACATTCTTACAACGAGGTGTATGACTATGGAAAAGAAACTTTCGATGGAGCAAAATCGTGCCCCAATCTATGAGGCACTCCAGACCTTCCGCCAGATGCGCGTGGTTCCTTTTGATGTCCCGGGTCATAAGCACGGGAGGGGAAATCCGGAGCTTACCGCTTTTTTGGGGGAACAATGTGTTGGCGTGGATGTCAACAGCATGAAACCCTTAGACAATCTGTGTCATCCTGTTTCCGTGATTCGGGAAGCGGAAGAGCTTACTGCGAAAGCCTTCGGCGCTGCACATGCATTTTTGATGGTGGGAGGAACCACCAGCTCAGTGCAAAGTATGGTACTCTCCGTCTGCAAACGGGGAGATAAGATCATCCTTCCCAGGAATGTCCACCGCAGTGTCATCAATGCACTGGTTCTTTGCGGTGCGATACCTGTCTATGTAAATCCCGAAGTAGACAGACGGCTTGGGATCTCCCTTGGCATGCAGCGGGAACAGGTAGCCAAAGCCATTGCAGAAAATCCTGATGCAGTGGCAGTCCTGGTAAACAACCCTACCTACTATGGAATCTGCAGTGACTTAAAAGCCATTGTAGACATGGCTCACGGGGCAGGCATGTATTGTCTGGCAGATGAGGCCCATGGTACCCATTTTTATTTCGGAGAGAATATGCCGCTGTCTGCCATGAAGGCCGGTGCCGATCTGGCCGCTGTCTCCATGCATAAAAGCGGCGGAAGCCTGACCCAGTCCAGTCTTCTCCTGACAGGCCCCAATGTAAATCCCGGGCATGTACGTCAGATCATCAACCTGACCCAGACGACCTCCGGCAGCTACCTTTTGATGTCAAGTCTGGATATCAGCAGACGAAATCTTGCCTTACGGGGAAAAGAAGTCTTTGCAAAGGTTGTTTCCATGGCAGACTATGCCAGAGAGGAAATCAATGCCATCGGCGGCTACTATGCTTTTGGCAGGGAGCTGATAAACGGAAACTCCATATTTGATTTTGACCCCACCAAGCTCAGTGTCCATACCAGGGATATCGGTCTTGCCGGCATTGAAGTTTATGATATCCTGCGTGATGAATATGATATCCAGATTGAGTTTGGTGACATCGGAAATATCTTAGCTTACCTTTCCATCGGGGACCGCCCCCAGGAACTGGAACGCCTTGTGAGTGCTCTGGCAGAGATCCATCGAAGATACCAGAAAGACAGCAGCGGCCTTCTCAGTCAGGAATACATCGCTCCCGAAGTGGTGACCAGCCCTCAGGAAGCCTTCTATGCCAAAAAGATCAGCCTTCCTTTAGAGGAAAGTGAAGGACGTGTCTGCAGCGAATTTGTCATGTGCTATCCGCCCGGCATTCCAATCCTGGCTCCCGGCGAACGCATTACCTCTGATATCTTAGACTACATTCAGTATGCAAAAGTCAAGGGCTGCTCCATGACAGGTCCGGAAGATCCTGAAATATTGAGGATCAATGTATTAGCGTAAGGAGGATTTCGTAATGGAATTATGGTTCAGTGAATTTCACGCACCGGATGTCAAACACAGTATCCGTATCAACCGACATCTGTATTCAGAAAAAAGTGACTATCAGCAGATCGATATCTTTGATACGCCGGAATTTGGCAAAGTACTGACTCTGGACGGCAATGTCATGCTGACTGAGCGGGATGAGTTTATTTACAACGAAATGATCACCCATGTACCCATGGCCGTGCACCCTCGTATCCGGGATGTTCTGGTGATCGGTTCCGGAGACGGCGGCGTGGTCAAAGAGCTTACCAGATATGACAGTGTGCAAAGAATCGACCTGGTGGAAATGGATACGCAGGTAATCGAGGCGTGCCGCACTTACCTGCCGGAAAATGCATGCCGTCTGGATGATGACCGCGTACATATCTACTATGACAATGCCCTTAGATTTATCAGGCGCTGTAAAAATGAATACGATCTCATTATCGTAGACTCTACCGATCCCTTTGGTCCTTCCGAAGGATATTTTACAAGAGAATTTTACGGCATCTGCTACAATGCCCTCAGAGAAGACGGCATTATGGTCAATCAGCAGGGAAGCCCCTTTTATAAACATGATGCGGAGGAACTGCAGCGAAGCCACAAAAGGATCGTCAGCACCTTTCCCATCAGCCGTGTCTATCAGGCACACATTCCAACCTATGCAGCCGGCTACTGGCTCTTTGGCTTTGCCAGCAAAAAATATCATCCCATTGATGATTTTCACCCGGAGCAATGGAAAAATCTCCATCTGGGCACCCAGTATTACACCACCAGATTACATATCGGGGCATTTTATCTCCCCGCCTTTCTGGAAAAAATGCTTGAGGAGGTAGAATGATCATGCAAAAAAATGTAGAAACCTTTCTTTCATGTGACTGTGAATACGAAGAAGCTAACATTGTATTGTTCGGCGCTCCCTTTGATTCCACCACCAGCTTTCGTCCCGGAGCCCGGTTTGGCTCCTCTGCCATTCGCCACGAAAGCTTCGGGCTGGAAACCTACAGCCCCTATCAGGATAAAGACCTGACAGACATTTCTGTTTTTGACAGCGGGGATCTGGAGCTTTGCTTCGGAAGCTCAGAGGCTGCACTCTCAGACATTGAAGAACGCACTGCCAAAATTTTAAAGGACCATAAGCTGCCGCTGATGATCGGCGGAGAGCATCTGGTAACCTTGGGTGCGGTCCGGGCAGTTCTAAAAAAATATCCTGACCTTCATATCATTCATTTCGATGCCCATGCGGATCTTCGGGATGATTATCTTGGAGCGGCTTTAAGCCATGCCTGTGTCGTGAGAAGATGCCATGACCTTCTGGGGGACGGTCGGATCCACCAGTTTTGTATCCGAAGCGGCGAACGAAGCGAATTTACTTTTGCAGGGGAGCATACCGACCTCCATCCATTCCACTTTGACGGATTAGAGGAAGTTGTCACAAATTTAAGAAAAGAAAATGTTCCTATCTATTTTACCATTGACTTAGACTGCCTGGATTGTTCCATTTTTCCGGGAACCGGAACACCGGAAGCCGGAGGCGTGTCCTTCCACCAGCTTTTGTCCGCTATATTAGAAGTCAGTAAAACCAATGTGGTGGCAGCAGATATCAATGAGCTGGCACCCATGTTAGATACCAGTGGAATTTCCACTGCTACCGCCTGTAAGGTACTTCGGGAGCTTCTTTTAGCCCTCAGTGACTGAGTATAAAATATGTGATAAGACTGTTTAGAACCGATCTCCGGATTTCCGGTTCTACCAGTTTCAATTTATGAAAATGCAAGGAGAATATAATTATGAGCAGAGTATTAGTAATCGGATGCGGCGGCGTTGCAGGCGTTGCCATCAGAAAATGTTGTCAGGTGAGTGAGGTATTTACAGAGCTTTGTATCGCCAGCAGAACCAAATCAAAATGTGACGAGCTTGCGGCCCGGTTAGAAGGCAAAACAGCTACAAAGATCACCACAGCGCAGGTAGATGCAGATGATGTGAATCAGCTCATCGCTCTTATCAATTCCTACAAGCCGGATCTTGTCATGAACATTGCCCTTCCCTATCAGGATCTTACCATCATGGATGCCTGTCTTGCCTGCGGTGTCAATTACATGGACACTGCCAACTATGAGCCGGAGGACACAGACGATCCCAAGTGGCGTGAAATTTACGAAAAGCGCTGTAAGGAAGAAGGCTTTTCTGCGTACTTTGATTACAGCTGGCAGTGGGCTTACAGAGAAAAATTCGAAAAAGCAGGACTCACCGCCCTTCTTGGCTGCGGATTTGACCCGGGAGTGACACAGGCTTACTGTGCTTATGCAAAAAAACATGAATTTGATACCATCGACACCATCGATATTTTAGACTGCAATGGCGGTGACCACGGCTATCCTTTCGCTACCAACTTTAATCCGGAAGTCAATTTGCGTGAAGTTTCCGCACCGGGCAGCTACTGGGAAGACGGTCATTGGGTAGAGATTCCTGCCATGAGCATCAAACGGGAATATGATTTCGACTGCGTAGGACAAAAGGACATGTACCTGCTTCACCACGAAGAAATTGAATCTCTGGCAGCAAATATTCCGGAGGTAAAAAGAATCCGCTTCTTCATGACTTTTGGACAGAGCTACTTAACCCATATGAAATGTCTGGAAAATGTTGGCATGCTCTCCACCACACCAGTCATGTTCGAAGGAAAAGAAATCGTTCCGATCAAATTCTTAAAGGAACTCTTACCGGATCCTGCAAGCCTTGGTCCACGTACTCACGGAAAAACAAACATCGGCTGTATCTTTACCGGAAAAAAAGACGGTCAGGAGAAAACCTACTATATTTATAATGTATGTGACCATCAGGAATGCTATAAGGAAGTGGAAAGTCAGGCCATCAGCTATACTACCGGTGTTCCGGCAATGTGTGGTGCCCTCATGCTTCTGACCGGAAAATGGAATAGGACCGGTGTTCATACCGTTGAAGAATTTGATCCGGACCCATTCCTGGATGCACTGGACAAATATGGTCTTCCACGCAGCGAAAACCACAACCCGGTACTGGTGGATTAATGATGAGCACAAAAGATCATCGTCCGGCCTTTCATTTATTGCAGGGAAAGTCCCCAAAAGAACTTTTTGGGGAGCTTCCGACTCCCTGTTATATCATTGATGAGAGCGGCTTACAGAAAAATGGCGAGCGTCTTGCAGCGGTGATAAAAAACACCGGCTGTAAGATCCTGCTGGCACAAAAAGCATTTTCCAATTATGACTTCTACCCCCTTCTGTCTGAATATCTTTCCGGTACAGAAGCCAGCGGACTTTTTGAAGCAAAACTGGGGGCTGAAAAAATGCCCGGAAGGGAAGTCCATGTATTTTGTGCCGCTTATAAAGAAGAAGAGTTTGAAGAGCTTTTAGGTTATGCGGACCACATTGTTTTTAATTCCCCGGGGCAGCTAAAGAAATTTGGACCTAAAGCAAAACAGCACGGAAAAAGCATTGGCCTTCGCATCAATCCCCAGTGCTCCACCCAGGAAGGACATGAGATCTATGACCCCTGTTCTGTCCAAAGCCGCCTTGGTACCACTAGAGAGGTCTGGGAGGAACAGATGAGCGAGGAGCTGATTGGCCTTCTGGATGGGCTTCATTTTCATACCCTCTGCGAACAAAACTCTGATGCACTGAAAATCACTTTAAATGCTGTAGAGGAAAAATTCGGGGATATTCTCCCACGGATGAAATGGCTCAATATGGGCGGCGGACATCATATTACCAGAGAGGACTATGACGTTGCCCTTTTAGAACAGCTGATTTTAGACGTTCAGAAAAAATGGAATGTGGAAGTTTACTTAGAACCCGGGGAAGCTGTGGCATTAAATGCAGGCTTTCTTGCAAGTCAGGTTTTAGATATTGTAAAAAACGGAGAAAACCGTATTGCAATCTTGGATACCAGTGCTGCCTGCCATATGCCGGACGTCATTGAAATGCCCTATCTGCCTCCGGTGTATGGGGCTAAATCTGACAGCACAGAAAAATATTCCTATCTCCTGGCTGGGCCTACCTGCCTTGCAGGGGATGTGATCGGCAGATATGGTTTTGAGGAGGAGCTATGCATTGGTGACCTCCTGCTCTTTGGAGACCTGGCCATTTACTCCACCTGTAAAAACAACACTTTTAACGGAATGCCATTACCAAATATCTATCGCAGAAACCTTCAGGGAAAACTGGAAAGACTCACAGATTTTGGATATGAAGATTTCAAAATAAGGCTTGGACGCTGAAAATTTACACAAAAAAAGCTCCTATGATATGTTCTTATATTTCACAGAAGACATCATAGAGCTTTTTCTTTTTTAAAAAACTATTTACTTTATTCTTCCTGCTCCATGGCAACTCTCTCAATGTGCATTGCCAGATATCCGATCTCAACTTCATCCAGGGGACGATGGAGCTGTTTTTCTAAGTGTCTGCACACTTCCTCTGCCATAACATAGGAAGCAGGAAATTTTACCAACATATAGTCGTTCATATTCAATTTCAGTTTTTCGCCTTTCAGGGAACGTGCCACCATATAGCGAATGTGATTCATCAGACGATTGTAAGATAAGGACATCACATCGATGGTCTTTCCTGTCTTTTCTTCCACCATGC
>CALZFY010000041.1:0-22677 GCA_945786935.1 uncultured Lachnoclostridium sp. | reverse complement strand
CAGGTGTTGCACCACGGTGCGTTAAGCCAAAGGAGCCCGAAAATCCTGTCTTAGTATCACTCCGCGAAGCAGGCTCTCCTGCGAGTGGCTAGTGATACTTAGACATAGTTGAGGGGGACGACGCCTGCACTGTGGGGTAACACCTGTCTCCCGGAGCGTCAGTTAAGAGTGAAGAGAAAAACCGGTGAATTAAAGCCCCCTTTAGCTTATAGAGAGAATAAATTTGACCCCACAAAAAATCATAACAAAGGAGAACAACATGAAAATAGAACTGGAAAACGTGCTTCCTATGGATATAGAAAAAAGAAGCTTTGAAATTATCACAGAAGAATTAGGTGATAGAAAATTGCCTCCGGAACAGGAGAATATCATTAAACGTGTGATTCATACGACTGCAGATTTTGATTACGCAGATAATCTGGTATTTTCTGATGGAGCAGTGGAAGCTGCAAAGGAAGCAATCAGAAATGGTGCCTGCATCGTGACGGATACAAAGATGGCCATGTCAGGGATCAACAAAAAAGTTCTGGAAAAATTTGGAGGTAAGGTATATAACTTTATGTCTGATGAGGACATAGCTCTCCTTGCAAAGCAAAACGGAACGACCCGTGCCACGGCCTGTATGGACAAGGCGGCAACTTTAGATGTGCCTTTGATCTTTGCCATCGGAAATGCACCGACTGCATTGGTGAGACTGTATGAGCTGATCAACGAGCAGAAGATCAGTCCAAAGCTGATCATCGGTGTACCCGTCGGTTTTGTTAATGTGGTTCAGTCCAAGGAACTCATTATGGAGACAGAGGTTCCCTATATCGTAGCCAGAGGACGAAAAGGCGGAAGCAATGTGGCAGCTGCCATCTGTAATGCCATTCTTTATGAATTAGATCATTCCAGAGGTATGTAGATACTTTAGCCTATTTGGGAAAATATCCTGATTGGTATCAAATAAAACTCCCTGACAAATTATCATCGAGGATAGTTTTCAGGGAGTTTTTTGTTAAGAGAATTTTCTGTTTCTATTATGCAACCACTGTTTGGCGAGGGTTTTCAGTAGAAAATCCTATGCTTCCATATCAGCTAATAATTTTTCCACACTTGCAAGTTTTACACAGAGTACAAATACTTTGGAAGCTACCTGCATTTCTTCGATAGAAGGGAAGGTTGGCGCAATACGGATATTGGAATCCTCAGGATCTTTACCGTATGGGAAAGTAGCACCGGCACCGGTCATGACAACGCCGAGCGCTTTACATTTTCCAACGATTGCCTTTGCACAGCCCGGAAGAGAATTAAAGGAAATAAAATATCCGCCACGAGGTTTGATCCAAGTACCAATTTCCAGACCGGAAAGTTCTTCTTCTAAAGTATCTAAAACTGCAGCAAATTTCGGACGTAAAAGCTCTGCATGTTTTTTCATATGAGCATTCAGACCATTGATATCTTTAAAGAATCTTGCATGACGAAGCTGATTGATCTTGTCGTGTCCGATGGTCTGCACCGTCATATGACTCATAATAAATTTGATGTTTTCCAAAGAAGAAGCAATGGCTGAAACACCGGATCCCGGGAAACTGATCTTTGAAGTAGAAGCAAAGATGTAAACCATATTTGGATTTCCGGCTTTCTCACATTCTTCTAAAATATTTAAGATCTCATCCTGTGTGTCATCATAGAGATGATGGATGCAATAAGCATTATCCCAGTAAATACGGAAATCTTTTGCAGCAGGCTTTAAGTTTGCAAAACGTCTTACAACTTCATCAGAGTAGGAGATACCTGTTGGGTTGGAATATTTTGGCACACACCAGATTCCCTTGACAGCCGGATCATTATTCACATATTGTTCTACCAGATCCATATCCGGACCGTCATCGTAAAGAGGAATATTGATCATTTCAATGCCAAAGGTCTCTGTAATCTTAAAATGTCTGTCATATCCGGGAACCGGACATAAAAATTTTACCTTATCTAATTTACACCATGGGGTAGAGCCGTTCACACCATGAGTGTAGGAACGTGACACTGTATCGTACATAATATTTAAGCTGGAGTTTCCGCATACGATCACATTGTCTTTTTCAACACTCATCATATCTGCCATGAGACGGCGGCATTCTCCGATACCATCTAAATCACCATAGTTTCTTGTATCATTGCCAAGCATGGTATGCATATCAGAGTGGCTGTTTACCACATCCAGCATAGGCATACAGATTTCCAGCTGGGAAAATCCCGGTTTACCACGAGCCATATTTAAGTTCAGCCCTTTGGATTCCATCGTTTTGTATTCTTCCTCCAGGGCTGCTTTCACTGTGAGCAGTTCGTCTTTCGTTAAATCCTTATAAGCTTTCATCATATCCTCATTCACTTTCCTGTATTTCTGATCACAGAATCATATATTGTAACTATTCAACATCCAATGTATCTGGAAGCTTCTAAATAGATGCGTATATTTGTATTTTTGTATACAATCCTGTGACGAATTTCTTATATCATACCGAAAAATGAGTCGAATTGCAACATTTTTTGTTTTGACCTCCAAGAATCATATAAAATCAGAGAATAGTAACCGCAATGGAGTGAACAGTAACACCGTAATGGTTTGCAAAAATTAGCGGAATCTGTTATATTATGAAATAATAGATGGTCGTCCATTATCTTCATAATTTTGGACGGAAGTCTGATGATTTCACAAAGGGAGGTGAAGGAATGTCGGAATACAGAATCCTGGAAATTAAGCAGAGTGTATTCGCTGATAATGATAGAGAAGCAGATGAAGTGAGAAAAGAATTAAAGGAAAAAGGAATCTTTTTATTGAACCTTATGTCATCACCGGGCTCCGGTAAAACAACCACATTAACCCGTACAATTGAACAGCTAAAAGACGAGCTTCGTATCGGAATTATGGAAGCAGACATTGATTCTGATGTGGATGCGAAAACCATTTCTGAGCTTGGCGTAAAGGTTATTCAGCTTCATACCGGCGGCATGTGCCATCTGGACGCAGATATGACAAGGCAGGGACTATCAGGTCTGGATACAGGGGATACCGATCTGGTGGTTCTGGAAAATGTCGGAAATCTCGTATGTCCTGCAGAATTTGATACAGGGGCGGTAAAAAATGCCATGATCTTAAGTGTACCGGAAGGACACGACAAACCACTGAAGTATCCACTGATGTTTTCCATCTGTGATGTTGTCCTTATCAATAAGGTAGATGTGCTGCCATATTTTGATTTCGATATGGAAAAATGTAAGGAATACATTGCCATGAGAAATCCAAATGCGAAGGTAATACCTATCAGTGCCAGAACAGGAGAGGGCATTGCAGAATGGACAGAGTGGTTAAAAGAACAGGTATATCAATGGAAAAAATAAAGGAGAAAATTTAAATGGCAGACAAATTGGCTGGTTTTGTGCCTGATTTTATTGAAAAAGAACAGGAAAGAGAAATTATTTTAAAACTTGGACACATGGTGACCAACCGAATCCCTTACAGGCTGGGATTAAAGAAACTTACGAAATACGATCCGGAATATTGGGGACTTTCTGTACTCTGTACAGATGAAATGGCAGAGCTTGCTCTGGCTATGGGTGTGCGCAAACCCCGTACCTTAAAAGAAATGGTAAAAATCACCGGGAAAGACGAAAAATATATTGAACAGCTTTTAGAAGAAATGTCTTTTAACGGTGTTGTGGAATATAACTGGGAAAATCCTCAGAGAGAAAAACAGTATGTAGTACCCATGTTCGTACCGGGAAGTGCGGAATTTACCAACATGAATGCAACCATTCTGGAAAAACATCCGGAAATGGGGCGTTTCTTTGAAAGAATGAGCCGCCTTCCGCTGGAAAAAGTAACTCCTATGGTACCTCCGGGAGGTGCAGGCATCGGTATGCATGTCATCCCTGTAGAAAAGGCCATCGAGATGAACAACGAATCCATCTCTATTGAACACATTTCCCATTGGCTGGATAAATATGATGGCAAATATGCCAAAAGCCCCTGTTCCTGCCGCCGTTCCCGCCTGACCTTTGATGAAGGCTGTGCAGACGATCCGGAAGGCTGGTGTATTGCAGTAGGTGATATGGCAGATTACGTGGTAGAAACCGGTAAAGGCGGAACCTACATTACCCGCGAGGAAGCACTGGACATCTTTCGTCAGGGAGAGGAAAACGGCTTTGTACATCAGATTACAAACATTGACGGAGAGAATAAGATCTTTGCCATCTGTAACTGTAATGTCAATGTGTGCTATGCACTTCGTACCTCACAGTTATTTAATACACCAAACCTTTCCCGTTCCGCATATGTGGCAAGAGTCGATAAAGCAGACTGTGTTGCCTGCGGTAAATGTGTGGAGGCCTGCCCGGCTGGTGCTGTAAAGCTTGGACAGAAGCTTTGCACCAAAGAAGGCAAAGAGGTTACCTATCCAAAACACCCGCTTCCTTCAGAAATGAAATGGGGTCCTCATATGTGGGATGAAGATTACCGTGATAATAACAGAATCAACTGTTATGACACAGGTACAGCGCCATGTAAGACAGCCTGTCCTGCACATATTGCAGTACAGGGTTACTTAAAAATGGCATCCCAGGGAAGATATCGGGATGCTCTTGCATTGATCAAGAAGGACAATCCGCTTCCTGCAATCTGCGGACATATCTGTAACCGCCGCTGTGAGGATGCCTGCACAAGAGGAACCATTGATGAGGCCATTGCCATTGATGAAGTGAAGAAATTTATTGCACATCAGGATCTGAATGCCAAGACACGCTACATACCGAAAAAGATCGTTCCTTCCCTGGAAGGCTTCTTCCCGGAAAAGGTTGCCATTATTGGTGGTGGTCCCGCAGGACTTTCCTGTGCCTTCTACCTTGCCGAAAAAGGTTACACACCAACGATCTTTGAAAAGAATGAGAAGGCCGGTGGTATGCTGACCTACGGTATTCCTTCTTTCAAACTGGAAAAAGATGTGGTACAGGCAGAAATCGATATCATCAAAGAGATGGGCGTTGAGATCAAAACAGGTGTTGAAGTTGGTAAAGATATTACTTTAGATGAACTTCGCTCACAGGGCTACAAAGCATTTTATATTGCCATCGGATGCCAGGGCGGACGTCTTCCGGGCATTGCAGGAGAAGATGCAGAAGGTGTTATGACAGCAGTCGAGCTTCTTTCTACAGTTGCAAAAGACGAGGCATACAAGATGAGCGGAAAAACGGTCGTAGTCGGCGGTGGTAACGTAGCAATCGATGCTGCAAGAACAAGCGGACGCTGTGGAGCTATGGATGTTTCCATGTACTGTCTGGAAAGCCGTGACATCATGCCTGCCTCCTTAGAAGAAATCGAAGAAGCAGAAGAAGAGAATGTTATGATCCATAATGGCTGGGGACCAAAGGAAATCTTAACAGAAAACGGCAGGGTGACCGGAATCGTGTTCAAACGTTGTCTTTCTGTCACAGACGAAACAGGACGTTTCAATCCGAAATATGATGAAAATGACACGGAAACTGTAGCATGTGACAACATTGTATTCAGTATCGGACAGAGTATTCTCTGGGGAGATCTCTTAAAGGGAAGCAAGGTAGAATTAGGACGTGGTAATGGAGCAGTCGCTGATTCTTTGACATACCAGACTGCGGAACCGGATATCTTTGTAGGCGGTGATGTTTATACAGGACCGAAATTTGCCATCGATGCCATTGCAGCCGGAAGAGAAGGTGCGATTTCTATCCACCGTTTTGTACAGCCGCATTCCAGCCTGACCATCGGACGTAACCGTCGTGACTTTATTGAGCTTGACAAGAACAATATCCGTGTGGAGAATTACGACAACTCCAGCCGTCAGGTTCCAATGAAAGATACGTCCATCGACCATAAGAAATCCTTCAGAGACAGCAAGCTTGTCTTTACAGAAGAACAGGTGAAAAAGGAAACTGCTCGCTGCTTAGGCTGCGGTGCTTCTGTGGTTGATGAAAACAAATGTATCGGCTGCGGTGTATGTACAACAAAATGTGAATTTGATGCCATCCATCTTTACAGAGAGCATCCGGAATGCAGTAAGATGGTTGTCAGCGAAGACAAGCTGAAATACATTCTTGCAAATGGTGCAAAGCAGGCAATCAAACTGAAATTTTCTAAGAAAAAGGATAAATAAGAATGCATGAGCTTGGTGTTGTATTTCATATCATAAAAAGTGTCAAAAAAGTTGCAGCTGAAAATGATCTGAAAGAAATTGCATCCGTCACAGTGGAGATTGGAGAGGTCTCCACTGTGATTCCAGCCTATTTGACAGATTGCTGGAAATGGGCCGCAGGAAAGGAAGACGGACTTTTAAAGGAGTCCAAACTGATCGTTGAAACACTTCCCGGAATCACTTACTGTGAGGATTGTGAAAAAACTTATTCTACAGTAGAGTACGGAAAAATTTGTCCATACTGTCAGAGTGAACGCACCTATCTAATCCAGGGGAATGAGTTCAATATCAAGGAAATAGAAGCCTGCTGACAAGGATCCATTCCTATGCAGGCGTTATAAATAATTATCAGGAGAGAAAGATTATGTTATTTCATGTTTATGGAGCAAATGCTTTAAGTCAGTGGATCGCCATGTTCTGTGTACTGGCAGCATTGATTTTACTCAACGAATTTTCAAGAAGAACAAAGAACGGAGGACTGATCATGTTTGGTCTCGTTCCGGCAGCATTGACAGTTTATTTTATTGCAATTGCCGTAGGTGCATCCAAAGGAGCTTCCTGGGCATTAAACAACCAGACCTACCTTTATATGAACGGCTGGTTCCACTATGCAAAGCTTTACGCCGCTCTCGCAGGCTGTATTGGATTTATGATGATCAAATATGAGTGGGGCATTGGTAAAAAGCACTGGTTTAAGGCTTTCCCTTTTGCAATTGTTGCTATCAATATTCTGATTGCAGTAGCGAGTGATTTTGAATCGGCAATCAACGGCTGGCACAGCTGGTGGCTTTCTTCCGAAGGCGTATGGCTTTACGGCGGCTGGCACAACGTATTTAACGGTCTGGCAGGTATTTTAAATATCTTCTGTATGACAGGTTGGTGGGCAGTATATTCTTCCAAAGATAAAAAAGATATGATCTGGCCGGATATGATCTGGGTATACATTCTTGTATATGATATTTGGAACTTTGCCTATACCTACAACTGTCTGCCGACTCATTCCTGGTTCTGCGGTATTGCGCTTCTTCTGGCACCAACCATCGCGGCGCTTTTATGGAACAAAGGCGGCTGGATCATGAACCGTGCCCATACACTTGCGATCTGGTGTATGTTTGCACAGGTTTTCCCGTTGTTCCAGGAAACATTCAGCGATGGAACCAAGGTATTCCCATGGGCAACCATCACTACTCAGTATGCAGATGGAACCATGAACGGTATCGTGGCAGGCGGAGCAGCCAATGCAAATCCTACAGCCATGACAGTGATAAGCTTACTGGCTCTGATCGCTAACGCAGTGGCGCTTGGATACATCATCTGGAAATCTGTAAAGACAAAGACAAACCCATATACCGGAGAAGTATTTAAAGATTTCAAATATTATAAAGATGCTGCTGCAAGAGCAGAAATCAAATAATACGAAAAAACCAAAACATTTGTTTGCTTTTCTCTGAAAATTATGATACCATGGGATTATAAACAGTATATGTAACTGTTCAGAAGCCTCGTATCTGGAAGGTACTGAACAGATAGCAGTATGTTTGGGAGGAAAGCAAATGGCTTACGGAAAAATTACAGATAAACAATCTCAGATTTTAGAATACATAAAATCAGAAATTTTAAATAAGGGGTATCCGCCATCAGTAAGAGATATTTGTCAGGCAGTGGATTTAAAATCTACTTCCTCAGTACATTCCCATCTGGAATCATTGGAGAAAAACGGATATATCAGACGTGACCCCACCAAACCTCGTACCATTGAAATTCTGGATGACAATTTCAATCTGGTAAGACGTGAAGTGGTTAATGTGCCTATCGTCGGTACGGTTGCAGCAGGTCAGCCGATTCTTGCCATTGAAAATATTGAGAATTATTTCCCGATTCCGGCAGAATATATGCCAAATGAAGAGACCTTTATGCTGAAGGTTAAGGGAGAGAGTATGATCAATGCAGGAATCCTGGATGGTGAT
Organism: uncultured Lachnoclostridium sp.; assembly: GCA_945786935.1. Classification (GTDB taxonomy): domain Bacteria; phylum Bacillota; class Clostridia; order Lachnospirales; family Lachnospiraceae; genus HGM12587. The sequence continues at coordinate 14,510 of CALZFY010000041.1, read as the reverse complement.
ACGATTCTTGTAAAACGTCAGAATTATGCAAAAAATGGAGATATGATAGTCGCACTCGTAGAGGATTCCGCAACTGTAAAGACCTTCTATAAAGAGGATGGACATATCAGACTTCAGCCGGAGAATGACTACATGGATCCGATCATCCTGCCGGATGTGGAGATTATCGGAAAAGTATTCGGAGTATTTCGATTCTTCAGATAATAAGAAATACTAATAAATCTCATTAAAAAAATCTGGCTTGATTTTTCATCTTAAATCAGCTATGATGCCTATGTACACAACTGGCGGAAACAGCCCGGAGGCTGCGTAGGAGTACCTACAGGGAGTGTATAGATAACATTAATTAGCCGACCGCCTGGGCACATTGGAGACAGTGTGTTCAGGTGGTCTTTTTTTGTAAACTAATATTTACCTGAGCATCGTCCTTACATGCATAAGGAAAAACAGTGAAAAGGAGAAAAAACATGGAAAAAATCTCAATCTATGAAGAACTTCAGAGTAAGACCTATCCGGGTCGTGGAATTGTCCTTGGAAAATCAGCAGACGGAACCAAGGCTGTATGTGCATATTTTATTATGGGCAGAAGTGAAAACAGCCGTAACCGTGTATTTGTTGAAGATGGGGAAGGCATCCGTACACAGGCATTTGACCCTTCTAAAATGGTAGATCCAAGTCTTATTATTTACGCTCCGGTCCGTGTTCTTGGTAATAAAACAATTGTTACAAACGGTGATCAGACAGATACTGTTTATGAAAATATGGATAAACAGATGACTTTTGAACAGTCCTTAAGATGCAGAGAATTTGAGCCGGACGGACCAAACTATACACCGAGAATTTCCGGAATCATGCATATTGAAAATGGAAAATATAACTATGCTATGTCTATCTTAAAGAGCAACAACGGTGATCCGGATTCCTGCAACCGCTATACCTTTGCCTATGAAAATCCAAAGGCAGGAGAAGGTCGCTTCATTCATACTTATGAAAAAGATATCAATCCGCTTCCAAGCTTTGAGGGAGAACCAACCTGGATTTCTTTAGAAGATGATGACATTGATACATTTACAGAAAAAATCTGGACAAGCTTAAATGAAGATAACAAAGTTTCCCTGTTTGTTCGTTACATTGATATCGCAACAGGAAACTATGAGACAAGAATTGTTAATAAAAATAAATAATTTCAGAATTGAATCTTTTATCCGAAATGTACGGAACAGATACAGATTATAATGAAAAGTCAGGAGTGAAAAAATATGAACGAAATGCAGTTAAAATATGGATGTAACCCAAACCAGAAGCCTTCCAGAATCTTCATGGAAGACGGATCCGAATTGCCGGTAAAGGTTCTTATGGGAAATCCTGGATATATTAACTTTTTAGATGCCTTCAACGGTTGGCAGCTGGTAAAAGAATTAAAAGAAGCAACCGGACTTCCGGCAGCCACTTCTTTCAAACATGTATCTCCTGCCGGTGCAGCAGTAGGTCTTCCATTAGATGATACACTGGCTAAAATCTACTGGGTAGATGACCTTGGTGAATTATCTCCACTGGCATGTGCTTATGCAAGAGCAAGAGGTGCTGACAGAATGTCTTCCTTCGGTGATTTCATCGCATTATCCGATGTTTGTGATGAAGATACCGCAAGACTCATTAAGAGAGAAGTATCTGACGGTGTCATCGCTCCGGGATATACAAAAGAAGCTTTGGAAATCCTGGCATTAAAGAAAAAAGGAAACTACAATGTCATCGAGATCGATCCAAATTACGTGCCAAATCCAATCGAAAGAAAACAGGTATACGGTGTAACCTTTGAACAGGGAAGAAATGAGCTTCCGATCAATGACGAGTTACTTTCAAATATCGTAACTGAAAACAAAGAAATCCCAAAAGAAGCTCTCATCGACCTTAAGATTTCTCTTATTACTTTAAAATATACTCAGTCAAACTCTGTATGCTACGTAAAGGGCGGACAGGCTATCGGTATTGGTGCAGGACAGCAGTCCCGCGTACACTGTACAAGACTTGCAGGCCAGAAGGCTGATAACTGGTATTTACGTCAGTCTCCGAAGGTCCTTGGCTTACAGTTCTTAGATACCCTTGGACGTGCTGAAAGAGATAACGCCATCGACGTATATATCGGCGATGAATACGAAGACGTATTGGCAGAAGGCGAATGGCAGAAACGCTTCAAGGTAAAACCGGAAGTATTTACAAGAGAAGAAAAGAGAGCATGGCTGGACGGCAATACAAACGTAACCCTTGGCTCTGACGCATTCTTCCCATTCCCGGATAACATTGAAAGAGCAAAGAAGAGCGGTGTAAAATACATTGCACAGCCGGGTGGTTCCGTAAGAGATGACCTTGTCATCGAATGCTGTAACAAATACAACATGGCAATGGCGTTTACAGGAATCCGTTTATTCCATCACTAATTAAAAAAACAGGCCAGGGGAATTCCCCTGGCCATAATTCATGACAATAGAAAGCTTGCAGAGCCTGCTTTCTATTTTTTTATCCAAGTGCCACATCCAGCATCATCATGATCGTAAATCCTACTGCGAAAAAGACAGTTCCGATATTGGAGTGATCTCCCTCGGACATTTCCGGAATCAGTTCCTCAACAACCACATAGAGCATGGCGCCTGCAGCAAAGCTTAATAAATAGGGCAGCATCGGTACCACAAGCTTGGCAAGAAGGATGGTAGCGATGGCTCCGATAGGTTCTACAATGCCGGATAAAACACCGTAGACAAAAGATTTTCCGGATTTCATGCCATTGCTTTTGAGTGGCATGGAGATGATAGCACCTTCCGGGAGATTTTGAATGGCGATTCCAAGGGCAAGAGCAAAAGCGGCCGCAGCGGAAATGCTTTCATTTCCGGTCAGCCAGCCGGCTACTACCACGCCGACTGCCATACCTTCCGGCAGATTATGAAGTGCCACTGCCAGTACCATCATCGTAGATTTTCCAAGGCTGCACTTTGTTCCTTCCGGACATTCACTGTTCATATGTAAGTGTGGAATCACACGGTCCAGGAGAAGCAAAAAGAGGATTCCGATCCAGACACCGATAAATGCGGGAAGAAATGCCAGCTTTCCCATATGTTCCGACTGATCCATAGCCGGGATGATCAGGCTCCAGATGGAGGCTGCGATCATAACACCTGCCGCAAATCCCATGAGGGCACGCTGCAGATTTTGATTCATTTCCCCTTTCATAAAGAATACACAGGCAGCGCCAAGGGTCGTTCCCAAAAACGGGAGAAGAATAATTGTTAAAATTTCTGTTGTCATATGTTACCTCTCTTTTGCAGAGGATTTCTCTGCGGTATTTCCATGTTTTTCTAATCTTATCATTTTTTTACTTATTCATCAAGGCTGGCAGGTGTTGTTCCCGGAATATTTCCAAAAACGCTGTAAACAGTACGCAGGTCCGCAGACTTGCTTGACGTATTGATAGGATTCATTGTAAAATAAAACGGATTATATGATTTGGAATGAAATAAAATAGATGTTTCAAAAATCCGCTAACATGGATTCAAGAGGAAAAAATCATGCAGGAAAATAAAGAAACCAAACATGTACGTCGGGTACGCTACAGCGGTACCCATCCAAAGAAATTCAGTGAAAAATATAAGGAGCAAAATCCGGAAAAGTATGCAGATACCATTGAAAAGGTGATCCGAAAAGGAAGTACCCCGGCGGGCATGCATATATCTATCATGGTGCCGGAAATCCTGGATTTTTTACAGATTAAGCCCGGGCAGCGGGGACTGGATGCCACGTTAGGTTACGGCGGTCATACGACGGAAATGCTCAAATGTTTAAAAGGCCAGGGGCATATTTACGGTCTGGATGTTGACCCTATTGAAATTGTGAAGACAAAAGAACGGCTTTTGGCGAAAGGATTCGGCCCTGACATCCTTACAGTAAAACAGATTAATTTTGCAAATATCGATGAGGTAGCTAAAGAAGCAGGAAAATTTGATTTTATTCTGGCTGACCTGGGTGTTTCCTCCATGCAGATCGATAATCCGGAACGTGGATTTACCTATAAGGCAGAGGGGCCGTTAGATCTTCGTCTTAATCCGGAAAAAGGAGAATCTGCTGCAGAAAGACTCAACCACATGGATTATGAAGAGATCGTGGGAATGCTTGTGGAAAATTCAGATGAACCTTATGCCGAAGAAATCGCAGAGGAAATTCTCAAGCAAAGAAAAAATGGTGTAATCGAAACTACCACAAAGCTTCGGGAAACAATCGAAGCGGCATTAAGGTTTCTGCCTGTAAAAGAGCAGAAGGAAGCAGTCAAAAAATCCTGTGCCAGAGTTTTTCAGGCACTGCGCATTGATGTGAACAGCGAATTTGAAGTGCTTTACAGCTTTCTGGAAAAGCTTCCGGATGTTTTAGCTCCGGGAGGAAGGGTGGCAGTCCTGACCTTTCATTCAGGAGAGGACAGACTGGTAAAAAAAGCATTTAAAGATTATTACCGTGACGGCATATTCAGCGATTATTCTAAAGATGTCATCCGTCCGTCAGCGGAGGAATGTACACGAAATCCGAGAGCAAAGTCCACAAAAATGAGGTGGGCTGTCAGAAAAATTTGAGTTACGTCATTGACAAGTGAAAACCTGAGTGCTAAACTCAACTAGATGAACAGGGGAGCTTGTATTGGCAGGCTGAGAGGAAGTCATCAACTTCGACCCTATAACCTGATGCGGATAATGCCGACGTAGGAAGTCATAACTGATTTTTCGGAGATACCGCTTTGGGTATCTCTTTTTTTGCGTAAGGCATAAGCCAGGCAGAAATATTTCCAATGTGAAAGGATGTGACAAACGGAAAATCCCGATGATTCGGGCGGATGGAGGGGGAGCGCCCTGCATCTTGTAGGTTACAGCGATGGGAAGCCGTGTTCCGGCGTGAGAGGAAGCCAGTAAGCTTCGACCGAAGGTTTTTCCTAAAAGGTTCCGGGGGGAATCTTTGCGGTTTTTAGGAGAACGACGCTGTGACTGCCGTTCTCACAATATTTACAAAGGAGATTTTAAAAATGAAAAATAATCAGACAAAAAAATTATGTTTTGCAGGAATTTTATGTGCAGTAGCTGTTGTTGGAAGTATGTTTTCCGTACCTGTATTCGGAAGTAAATGTGCACCGGTTCAGCATATGGTCAATATTCTCTGTGCAGTGATTTTGGGACCATGGTATGGAGTATGTGTAGCATTTGTAGCAAGCCTTCTTCGTAATCTTCTGGGACTTGGAAGCCTGATGGCCTTTCCGGGAAGTATGTTTGGAGCATTGCTTTGCGGTTTTGCTTATAGCAAGAGCAAAAATATTCCTCTGACACTTGCAGCAGAAGTATTTGGTACTGCAGTTCTTGGCGGATTATGTGCTTACCCTGTAGCTGTATTCCTGATGGGAGTAAATGCAGGAAATATTGCTTTCTATGCCTATATTGTACCTTTCCTGATTTCTACAGCAGGCGGTGCATTGATTTCTGCAGTGTTGCTTGGCGCTTTAAGGAAAACAAAAGTGCTGAATCTGTTTGCAGAAGTGTAGGAGACGGGTAAAATGCTGAAAAATATGCTTGAAAATGTGAGAAAAACCTGTCCACTGGTCCACAATATTACCAATTACGTGACCGTGAATGACTGTGCAAATATTCTGCTTGCCTGCGGTGCATCTCCTATTATGTCAGATGATGCCGGAGAGGTGGAGGAGATCACCTCCATTTGCGGTGGCTTAAATATTAATATCGGTACCTTAAACCAGCGTACCATTCCCTCCATGCTTCTTGCGGGAAAAAAGGCAAATGAGCTTGGTCATCCGGTGGTGCTTGATCCTGTAGGAGCAGGAGCTTCCACCCTCAGGACGAAGACTGCAAGAGATCTGGTTGATCAGATTCATTTTACGGTCATTCGGGGAAATATTTCCGAGATCAAAACACTGGCTCTGGGCAGCGGAACGACCAAGGGCGTGGATGCAGATGTTGCAGACAAGGTAACCAGGGATAATCTTTCAAAGGCTGTAGCTTTTGCCAAAGAATTTGCAGCCCGGACGGGAGCAGTTGTGGCAATTACCGGTGCCATCGATATTGTTGCAGATCAGGAAAAAGCCTACTGTATTTACAACGGACATCCTATGATGAGCAGCATTACCGGAACAGGATGTCAGCTTTCTGCCATGACAGCAGCTTATGTCACTGCCAATCCTGATAACCCTTTGGAAGCGGCGGCGGCAGCAGTCTGCGCCATGGGAATCTGCGGAGAGATTGCCCATAAACGGTTGACCCCGGAAGATGGTAATTCTTCTTACCGAAACTATATCATTGATGCTATTTATCACTTAACCGGTGAGGACTTGGATAAATATGCAAACTATGAAATATTGTAAAAAACAGGTGAAATTTTATGAAATGTGATGAAAAAACAATGCTTCTCTATGCAGTGACAGACCGCCATTGGACAGGAGAGCAGACTTTAATGGAACAGGTGGAGGATGCCCTAAAGGGCGGAGTTACCTGTGTACAGCTTCGTGAAAAGGAGCTTGAAAAGCAGGCCTTTTTAGAGGAAGCCAAAGTAATGAAGGAGCTCTGTAATAAATATCAGGTTCCATTCATTGTAAATGATGATGTAGATATTGCAGTAAAATGCGGTGCAGACGGCATTCATGTAGGCCAGATGGATATGGAGGCCGGAAATGTCCGTGCCATTGTAGGAGAGGACATGATGATCGGTGTATCTGTCCGTACTGTAGAGCAGGCAGTTACGGCCGAGAAAGCCGGTGCAGACTATCTTGGTGTGGGAGCAGTGTTTAATACCACCACAAAGCTGGATGCCCATGAAGTTTCCTATGAAACCTTAAAGGCAATCTGTCAGGCAGTAAACATCCCGGTCGTTGCCATTGGAGGAATCAATAAAGGCAATCTTTCGAAGCTTTCCGGCTCCGGTGCAGACGGAGTTGCTTTGGTATCTGCAATCTTTGCTGCAAAAAACATTGAAGAAGAATGTAAGGAGCTTCGGAAGCTTTCAGAAGAAATGGTGAATTCATGAAGATAGAAGGAGCTATTTTCGATCTTGACGGCACACTGTTGGACAGCATGGGAATCTGGGATCGGGCAGGAGAAGACTTCCTGCTTTCTTTGGGAATTACGCCCAGGGAAAATCTGGCAGAAACCTTAAAGGAGATGAGTCTTGCCCAGGCAGCCGAATATTTACAGGATACATACGGTGTTTCCAAAAGTGTAGATGAGATCATAAGAGATGTCTGTCATCTGGTGGAAGATTTCTACATAGAAAAAGTACCTTTAAAAAAGGGCGTGAAAGAGGTTTTGGAAAAGCTTTCCAAAAATCATGTAAAAATGTGCGTTGCTACGGCATCGGAAAGGCGTCTGGTAGACCTGGCACTGACCCGTTGTGGTGTAAGACAGCATTTTACGGAGATCTTTACCTGTAATGAATTGGGATTGGGCAAGGATAGCCCGGACATTTATGAGATGGCACGGGCACATCTTGGCACACCAAAGGAAAATACCTTCGTCTTTGAAGATGCAATCCATGCTATCAGGACTGCAAAGGCAGCCGGTTTTCCCGTTGTGGGAATTTTTGATGCATCGGAAAAAGATCAGGAGACAGTACGTTCTTTGTCAGATTACTATTTAGAAAGTTTTATGAAATTTTTATAAAACCCAGCGGCAGATCGGGGGCACCACTTTCTGTCGCTTAATAAAAATAATGCGAAAGAAAAAGGAGAAAGATTATGAGAACAGCATTATCAATCGCCGGAAGCGATTCCAGCGGAGGCGCCGGTATTCAGGCAGATTTGAAAACAATGACCATGAATGGTGTTTTTGCCATGAGCGCAGTGACTGCACTGACAGCACAGAACACAACCGGTGTCACAGGAATTATGGAGGTAACTCCGGAATTTTTAAAACAGCAGATCGATGCCGTATTTGAGGACATTCGTCCGGATGCGGTAAAAATCGGAATGGTTTCATCTGCCGGATTAATTGAAACAATTGCAGAGAGACTAAAAATTTATGGAGCAGAAAACGTGGTAGTAGATCCCGTCATGGTAGCAACCAGCGGTGCAAGGCTCATTGCAGAGGAAGCCATTGCAACCTTAAAGGAAAAGCTGCTTCCACTGGCGACAGTCCTGACTCCAAACATTCCCGAGGCTGAGATCCTTGCGGGTATGTCCATTCAAAACGAAGAGGATATGGTCAAAGCAGCCAGGCTCATCAGCCAGACCTATGGCTGTGCAGTGCTCTGTAAGGGTGGACACAACATCAACGATGCCAACGATCTTTTATATGCAGATGGTACTGCAACATGGTTCCACGGTAAACGGATCAACAATCCAAACACCCATGGAACCGGATGCACCTTATCCAGTGCCATTGCGGCAAACCTTGCCAAAGGCTTTTCCCTGGAGGATTCCGTTAAAAGAGCCAAGGATTATATTTCCGGAGCTCTTGCAGCTATGCTTGACTTAGGCGCAGGCAGCGGTCCTATGAATCATGCATTTGATCTGCAGGGAGAATTTAAGAAGGAGGCATCAGAAAATGAATGAAAAACGTACATCTGTATTTGAAAATGGTTTGATCTGGTTTGGTGCAGGCGTTTCCATCGCAGAAATCCTCACCGGAACCTATTTTGCATCCCTTGGAATGGGAAAAGGACTTTTAGCAATTATTGTGGGACATATCATCGGATGTGTCATGCTCTTTCTGGCAGGATTGATTGGCGGTAACACAAGAAAAAGTGCCATGGAAACCGTAAAGATGAGCTTTGGAGAAAAGGGAAGCCTCTGGTTTTCTATTTTAAATATCCTTCAGCTTGTTGGCTGGACTGCCATTATGATCTATGATGGTGCTTTGGCTGCCAACGGTGTATGGTCAGTGGGAAACTGGTTCTGGTGTCTTGTCATCGGTGTTCTGATCATTCTCTGGATCCTCATTGGCATTACCAATCTGGGAAAAGTAAACACCATTGCCATGACAGCACTGTTTTTACTTACCATTGTTCTTTGCTATGTGATCTTTGGAAAAGGTGCTGCTTTAAATATTGCTGATGACGGACTGACCTTCGGTGCAGCAGTAGAGCTTTCCGTAGCAATGCCTTTATCATGGCTGCCACTGATCAGTGACTACACAAAAGAAGCTGAAAAACCAGTAAAAGCAACTGCAGCAAGTGCCATTACCTACGGTATTGTCAGCTGCTGGATGTACCTCATCGGTATGGGAGCTGCCATCTTTACCGGAGAATCTGACATTGCACAGATCATGCTAAAGGCAGGTCTTGGTGTGGCAGGACTTCTGATCATTGTATTTTCTACTGTAACAACTACCTTTTTGGATGCTTATTCTGCCGGAGTTTCCAGTGAATCCGTATCCTCAAAGATTAATGGTAAATGGTTCGCAGTAGCAGTAACTGTGATCGGAACGGCATGTGCTGTTTTATTCCCGATTACGGATATCACAGATTTCCTTTATCTGATCGGTTCTGTATTCGCTCCGATGATCGCTATCCAGATTGCAGACTACTTTATCTTAAAGAGAGAGCCGGGAAAGGCTTCCGTAGATGTTGCCAATATGGTCATCTGGGTTGCAGGCTTTGTGATTTACAGATATCTCATGAATGTAGATATGATCGTGGGCAATACTCTGCCGGATATGATTATTACGATCATCATCTGTGTTGTGGTTCGTAAGATTGTGAAAACCAAATAGCATTGGATAGAACAGAATAAAATAATTTCTTATTCAGCAGCAGAAACCGGAGGTTGGACAATTCATAACTTAAGATTTTATGAAGTATCTTTTATTGATTGCTTTACCATGATAAAATCAGCTTAACGATGATACATAGTTTCAAATCGTGAACATCAAACTTTTTAAGGGGGTATTTATTATGGAAGAGAGAAGAAAAAGCGGACTCGTAGTGATAGCTGTGGCACTGATTGCAGCAGTAGCTGCCATTGCTTGTGTATCAATTTTTACCTTTGGTTTTGTGGGGTATAAAAAAACTGCCAATGGTGGCGGACTTTCTGCCACAGGCTCTGCCAGCTGTGATTTCGAGTCAGACCTGATCGTATGGAGAGGTAGTTTTTCTGCTTACGGAGCAACGACCAGCGATGCTTATGATATTATCAAACAGGATACACAGCTTGTAAAAGATTATCTGATGGACTCCGGTGTTCTGGAAGAAGAACTTGTATTTAGCTCTGTTGATATCTCTCAGAGATATCGAACTGAATATGACGCTTATGGGAATTATGTCAGAGACTATGCTGATGGATATGACTTAAACCAGACTGTAACAGTAACCTCCAATGATATTGACAAAGTGGAGAAAATATCCCGTGATATTACAAAACTGATTGAGTCCGGTGTACAGTTTTCATCCTACTCACCGGAGTATTACTGTACAAAGCTTGATGAAGTAAAACTGGAATTGATCGATAAGGCAACTGAAAACGCAAAGCAGCGCATTGACATTTTGGCAGAAGGTGCGGGCAGTAAGCCTGGCAAGCTTCTGTCAGCAAATCTCGGTGTTTTCCAGATCACTGCAAAAAATTCCGGTTCCGGCGAATACAGCTATGACGGAGCCTTTGACACCAGTTCAAGATATAAAACAGCAATGATTACTGTTCGTTTAAATTATACGGCGGAATAGGGTGGATATGTCATGAGAAATAATTGTTTATTTATACTTTTAATTGCAGTATTTGTATTATCCGGATGCGGGAAAAACGATAATGTAAAAACTGCGATTGGAATAGCAGAAATGGTCAGACAATATGAAACTATGTCGTATGAAGAATTTGAGGAACAAGCGGGAACCGAGGCAGAGTTTTACCATGCGGATCGGTTTATCGCTGAAATTCCCAATTCTTCGTTGAGCGTGGTTTTTTGTGGAAAATATGACGAAGATACGGCAGGGGCAGTGTTATCAAGTGATGATGTACCATTTCGATTACAGGGAACACTTGGTGAATTATTTAACGGAATAACAAAGGAAATATCTGTTACAGAATTGGCTGATGCTTTATCAGCAGGCGGTGCTGCAAAAGCTACCTATGAAATCCTCGACGATGGAGATACTGCGTATTATGTGGGAAATACCTATGTAAAAATTGAATTTGACAGTGATAGGGACGGTGTATGTGATCATTTATTATCAATTTCACTGGATGAATCTGAAGGAGATATTATAAAACCAGAGAGCACTGCCTGGCTTGAAATCAAAAAACCGGAGTAGTCATTGATAAGATGATAGAAGTTCAATCATTTAAAAAATGAGGATCACGTTATGAGTAAAAAAAATGTTGTTTTTGGGATGATTATCTTTGTTATTTTTAATATTTTTTCAAGACTTATCATCCCATATTATCCAATGGGAGATATCATGTGGCACAATATACTTGCTGTAATATGGTTCTTATTACTTGGTTATCTTCATGTTGCTATTGTAAAAACAAACAGTAATTTAGTTCGTTTTCTGCCGATTTATTGGATTGTTGAGTTAGTACGTATACTTTATGTGACAGAGAGTATTCATCCTTCATGGATCAATTATAGTATCTGCTTGAAAGTTGCAAATACAATACATAAAATGTTGACCCCACTTTGGGGCGGAGACTATCTGTTATCACTGCCATATTGCTATACATCCTTAATTACATATAATGATATACCTTCTTTTTGGCTTTTACACCATATGATAAGATTGTTTATCAGTTTATTGGGAATTATTATTTGTACAGTGTATATTTTGAAGATTAGAAAAAAGAAGTGAATAATTGACAAGTGAGGAGTCCTTTTTGATTAAATGTAAGCATGAAAAACTGATCGAATTTAGTTTCATTAAGTTTCATCAGACGATGTTATGAGGCGGCTAATGATATGATGTGGGAAATACTTATGTAGAAATTAAATGAAATGACTGTGGAAGAGATGTTGATGACTAACAGAAGTCGTTAATGTCTCTTTTATTTTTCATTGATTCCTATTGACTTTCTCGATATTCGAGAATAAAATACAAGTAACAAATCCTCGATAATCGAGAATAGGAGGTAAGAAGGATGCCAAGAGCAAAATTTCAAACATTGACGGAGCAAATGTTTTATACCCTGCTTTGTCTTAAGGACGAATGCTATGGCATGGATATTCTGGATCGTGTCCCTGCCATGACAAATCAGAGAGTTAATGTAGGCTCCGGTACACTTTATACCTTGTTGGAACAGTTTCTGGAAGCGGAATTCATAAGGGAAACGAAAGTTGAGGGTAGACGCCGCAGCTATATCCTCACAGATAAAGGCAGAGAAATGTTAGATAAGGAATGTGAAAGGCTGTCAGCACAATTAGAAGACTATCATTCCATTTTCGGAAAGGAGAAAGACTCATGAGAAATACGAAACGCCGTTTGGAAGCATTTTCCTTTTTTGACCATAAAGGAATCAGCAGGCATTTGGAAAAGATGGCATCCAGAGGATGGATGCTTGATAAAATTACAAATTTCGGATGGGTCTATCGTCGTATCGAACCAAAGAATATTCACTTTGCAGTTTCTTACTATCCCAAAGCATCCGAATTTGATCCGGAACCATCAGAAGAACAGAAAATGTTCCATGATTTCTGTGCCCATACCGGATGGCAGCTTGTCTGTACTTCTGCACAGATGCAGATTTTCTATAATGAATGCGAGAACCCGACACCCATTGAAACAGAACCGGAGTTGGAACTGCAGGCAATCCACGCATCTGCGAAAAAGAGTTTTATTCCCCAATACATTTGTTGGCTTATGATTGCTATGACATTTGGGGGCTTATTTTTTAATAATTTGTCTCATGATCCCATTGATTTATTGTCAAGCACGATGATGCTGTTTTCGGGATTTTCCTTCATGATACTTGCAATCTTAAGTATTGTAGAATTGGTTTGCTATTTTCATTGGTATACCAGTGCGAAAACTGCTGCCAGCCATGGGGAGTTCTTGCCGGTAACAGGCACATCCAAGTTTGAAAGTATCCTGCGGTGCTTTTATGGAATTGGCGTTGTAATTCTGGCATTAGGGTGCATTGTCAACGGTGATTTGTTTCAAAAAAGATATATAATGATCATTTGCATTTATTTGGCAATTAACATTGTAATTGTTCATGCAACAATAAGATTTTTGAAGCATAAGAAAATTTCTGCCAGTGATAATCGCATGATAACGATGATTACCAGCTGTGTCGTTGGGTTGGTTATGCTTGTATTCACTACTTTTTTAATATTCAACGGATCTCTTCGTGGATTATTTTCTTCAAAAAGCGAAGAAACGTATGAATATAAGGGAACTACGCTTGTAATTTACCAGGATGAGTTTCCACTGGTAATTGAGGACCTCATGGATGTTGACTACGATGGCTATATCAAAGAACGCCATGGGAATAAGTCCCTGATTCTTGGGCAGTATTCGATGCATCAGTATCCCCGCCTGGACGCAGTAAATTATACAGATATTCCACGACTTGAATACACGGTAACGATCGTCAATGTTCCTGCACTTTACAATAGATGTAAGGAACAGCTGATGTATGAGAATCAAGTTTTGCATCGGCTAAATGAGCATGAGTATCAGGCAGAAGAAGCGAAGCTCTGGGGTGCAAAGGAGGCTTACCGGCTGTACGACCCTGAGTATGGCTTCACAAATGAGTATTTGCTCTGCTACGAAAAGCTATTGGTTGAAATTAGCTTCGATTGGGAACCTACCATTGAACAGATGGCAGTTGTTGGAGAAAAACTAAGTAGTGCTGAGTTCTAGATGCCCATGATTTACTGTAAACAATGGTATCAAGGGGGTGTTGCAATGGTGCAGTCCCCCTTGATAGCAAATTGAATTATTTCATCTGTTCAATCAGTTTTTGTACTTCTTCTACAGATATTTCTAATGCATCAGCAATTTCTTCAATTGATTTACCTTTGGCAAGTTTTTTCTGGATAATGTCTATGCGTGCCCTTTCCAATCCCTTTTCCAATCCTTGCTGTAACCCTTCCTTTAATCCTTCCTGCCTTCCCTTGGCGGCAGCCAGTTCTTTTAGATCCCGTTCATAAAGCTCTTGATCAAATGTTTCTAATATACTCATGTGAACCTCCCCACGCTGCTTGGTCAAAATATCCTTGAGGATTCCTTTCTCTATACATTCGTTGATGGAAAGATCAATAGCATCACTAAGACTCAATTTCGGATCTTTAGCATAACGTCTTACTGTGGCTATAAATGCTGCATACTCAGCAAGGGGACGGCATTTTTCTATCAGCTCCCGGTTGTGCCCATAATTGATGTTTAACATTACTGCCTCGCATTCAAGACAGCCGCCATCTGTGAAAAAGGCATCGGAAAGACGCAGTACCTGACGGTCAGGTTCCTCTTTCAAACCGATGTAAAATACAATGTACTTGGGTGTGGGAATCTTCTGTAAGGTTTCGCTGAATACATTCATTTTCCTTTGGTCA